>JBJTKE010000565.1:0-8611 GCA_046096285.1 Chloroflexota bacterium | reverse complement strand
GGCTCCACCTTCGCCCGCGCCGGCGCCCGCGCGCGCCGCCCACCCTCCCGCCCGCCCCCCCGCCAGCGACGCCGCCCGCTGGGGGGGGTCCGCCGTCTATACTCCGGCCACGCCAGCGGCGAAAGGAGACACGGGCGATGGCGCTCTCAACCCTTCGGCCACAACCGGGAACCTGGACCTGGGAGGACCTCCGCGCCTTCCCCGACGACGGCGTCCGCCGTGAACTCATCGCCGGCGAGGTGTTTGTGATGACCGGACCTACTCCCGAGCACGCCGACGCCGTCCGCAACCTCATGCTTCTGCTGGCCCCGTTCTTCCGCGCCCTGGGCATGACCTTCTTCACCGCGCCCCTTGAAGTGTTCTTCCCCGATGCGTCCCCGGTACAGCCCGATCTCTTCGCGCTGGAACGCGGCGGCGACTGGTCCCGCTCCGAGCGCGGCATCGAGGGCGCGCCCGCGCTCATCATCGAGGTGCTCTCCCCCACCACCAGCGGCAAGGACCGCCTCACCAAGCGCGCCCTCTACCAGCAGGCGGGCGTCCGCGAATACTGGCTGGCCGATCCCGCGGCGGGAACCGTCGAGATCCTCGTCCTCGACAACGGCGTTCTCGTTCCCCACTGCCGCGCCGCCGGGGAGGAGCCCGTCCGTTCCCGCCTGCTGCCCGCCGCGTCCTTCCCCGCCGCCGCCATCTTCCGCGACGGCGCCTGACCCGCGCCGGCCATCGCTCCGCATCACGCCACGCACGGGAGGCCATGTGCTGCTGCGCTCCATCGCCCTGCGGTCCACCGCGCTCCCGCACGACGGCTACCCGTTCGGCGTGCCGGCGGTCCGCGCGCTCGCCAGCCGCCCGCTGGAACTCGGGACGCCGGTCACCTTCCTCGTCGGGGAGAACGGCAGCGGCAAGTCCACCCTGCTCGAGGCCATCGCCTGCGCCGCTGGCAGCATCGCCGTCGGCGCGCAGAGCCTCGACCGCGACCCCACCCTCGCCGCCGCCCGCGACCTCGCCGGGGAGTTGCGCCTCGCCTGGAGCGCCCGCCGCCGCCGCGGCTGCTTCCTCCGCGCCGACGATTTCTTCGGCTACGTGAGATCCATCGAACAACTCAACTGGGAGAACCAGGCCGCCGTCGCCGCGGTCCACGCCGGCCACCGCGGGGAGCCGGAAACGCCGGAGTTCGAGGACCGCGAGTGGCGCGGCGGCGACGGCCAGGACCTCCGCTCCCACGGCGAGGCCTTCCTCGACCTCTTCGCCAGCCGCGTCCACGGCGACGGGCTCTACCTCCTCGACGAACCGGAAGCGCCCCTCTCGCCCACCCGCCAGATCGCCCTGCTGGCCCTGCTCATCGACGCCGCCACCCGCGGCGCGCAGTTCCTCATCGCCACCCACTCCCCGATCCTGATGGCCCTGCCCGGCGCGGCCATCCTCCGCCTCGACGAGAACGGCTTCACGCCGGCGGCGTGGAACGATCTCGAGCACGTCACCCTCACCCGCCACTTCCTGAACGACCCGGAGGCCTTCCTGCGCCACCTCGCGGCGGAGCCGTGAGCCGCGGAAACCCCGCTCGCTCCCCGGTGACGCCGCCCGGGCCGCCGCCGTTGCCGCTGCGCCGCGTCGCGCTACTGGGTGGCGATCCCGGCGACGGCCACCCCTTCAGCGTGCCCGCCGTCCGCTCGCTTCAACGCGCCCCGCTCGCCCTCTCCGTGCCGGTCACCTTCTTCGTGGGAGAAAACGGCAGCGGCAAGTCCACCCTGCTGGAGGGCATGGCCATCGCCGCCGGGCTTCCCGCCGCCGGGGCCAGCGACCTCCCGCGGGACCCCACCCTCGCCGCCGCCCGCCGCCTCGCCGGCGCGCTGCGGCTGGACTGGTCCTCCCGGAGCGGCCGGGGCTGCTTCCTGCGGGCCGAGGACGTCTTCGGCTTCGCCCGCCGCATGGACGACACCCGCGCCGATCTCGAACGCGAGCGCCGCGCCATCCTCGACGACCCCGATCTCGGGGAGCGCGCCCGCGGGTTCGCCCTGTTGCCCTACGCCCGCGAACTCCATGCCCTGCGCGAGCGCTACGGCGACGGCGCGGACGCCCGCTCCCACGGCGAGGCCTTCCTGCGTCTCCTTCAACAGCGGCTGGCCGGGACGGGGCGCGGGCTGGTGCTGCTGGACGAACCGGAGGCGCCCCTCTCGCCGGCCCGGCAACTCGCGCTGCTCGCCCTGCTGATCGACGCCGCCCGGGCGGGCACGCAGGCCGTCATCGCCACCCATTCCCCGATCCTGATGGCCCTGCCCGGCGCGGAGATTCTCGTCTTCGGCGGGGAGGGCATCCGGCCCGCCCGCTGGGAGGAGACCGAGCACGTGGCCATCACCCGGCAGTTCCTCAACGACCCCGCCGGGTTCCTGCGCAGGCTGTAGGGCAAGGCGACGGCGCTTCCCGCCGGGACCATGCCGCCCGCAGCCCCAAACCCTTCCTCCCGCCGCATCGGGAGCAAGGGCCTGGGGATGCGGGCGCCACAGGATGGCGGCCGGCCAGCGTGATTGGACCAACGTCGCGGCATTCCGTCAACGCGCCATCGCCAGGGCGACGACCTCCTCCTGCGTGAAGGCCCGGCCCTCGGCCCGGAGGCGGCGCACGTCGGCGCTGCCCAGCCGCCGTTCGGCCTGCCGCAGCGCCTGCGCCATCGCCGCCGACCAGCCCGGGCCCGGCGGCATCCGCAGCCGCAGGGACATCTCGTCCGTCGCCCCGGAGATCAGCGCCCCGGCCCGCAGCAGGGCGGGGTCGTCATCGCTCAGTTCGACGATCGCCTGGCTCAGCAACGCCCGGTAGAGTGCGTGCTCGAAGCCGCGGTCGCGGCACAGCGCGAGCAGATCGCGGTTCACGGCGCGGGCCTGCGCCAACCTGCCGCAGGCGGCCAGCGCGGTGCCGAGTTGCAGCAGCGGCACGGTCCGGTCGAAGTCGTTGCCGGCCCGCTCCATCGAGCGCGCCAGATCCGCCATCGCCTCGCGCCCGCGGTCGGCGTCGTGGTGGGCGATCGCCAGCCCGGCGTCCATCGCCCGCGGCACGAAGGCCAGCGGATGATCGCGTTCGGCGAGCGCCTGCGCCGCCTGCGACAACGCCGGCCGGGCTCCCGGATCGGAACCGGTGAAGAGCGCGCCGCACATCGCGGCCAGCGCGTCGAACAGGGGATCCTGCGGCGCCTCGCGGCCCAGCCGGCGCACCCACGCGAGGGCCTCGTCCCGGCCGTCGAACTGGAAGGCCTCGTAGGCGGCCACGAACAGCACGAACGAGCGGGCGTCCGGATCGTCGATGCTCCCGGCCTGCGAGACCAGCGTGTCGATGTCCCGCCTCAGCCCGGCGTTGACCGCGGCGGCGTCCCAGATCCGGTAAAGCGGCCGCAGGATCGCGGCGGCGTGGTCCGGGCGCCCGGCGGCCAGCGCGCGCCGGAAGGCCGCGATCAGGTTGAGCCGGCAGATGCGCTCCAGCCCCCGCGCGGCATCGATGCCGGGGCCGACGGCCTCCCGCCCGATCCGCTCCGCCAGCCCGGCGCACCAGCGGCCGTGGGCGGCCAGCGCCGCCTCCCCCATCGACGAGGCCTCCAGCGCCAGCGCCGCCTCCCCGGCGACTGCGGCGGCGAGCCGGTAGCCCCCCTCCGGCGCCCGCTCGGCCACGCCCGCCCGCAGCAGCCCGGTCAGCCCGGCAGCCAGCCCCGGCTCGCCGATGCCTGCCGCCACCTCCCGCAGGCCGTCGCGCGTGAACGCGCCGCGGAACGCCCCCAGCAACGTCGCCAGCCGCCGCTCGTTCTCCGGCAGACCGGCCAGCCGCTCCCGCGGGCGCCCGCCGCCGGGGCCGCCGGGGCCGCCCGCGCCGCCGCTGGCGGAATGGCCAGCGTCCCCGCCATCTCCGCGCGCCGCCAGCACGGCCCGCACCGCCTCGGCGCGGTCCAGCACCTCCAGCCCGCGGTAGATGCCGACGGTATGGCCCTTCACCGTCGACTCGGCGATGGACAGCCAGTCGGCGATCTCCCGGTTGCTCAGGCCCGCCACGATGCCGGCCAGCACCTGCCGCTCGCGGCCGGTGAGCCGTCTCGTTCCCGGAATGGCCGCATCGCCGGTCATCGCCACCGCCGTCTCCCGCGGCTCGCCACGTCCTGCCGCGTCGCCCGGCAGCATCGCACGATCGGGCGGCTCGCGGGACCCGCCATCGCTGGTCATGTGCCATAACACGTCGCGAGTTCCGATTTTGGCCCCGGTCCGTTGACGCCGGCCAGTCCGGGGGATACGGTCGTGTTGGTGCATCGACCGAGGCGCGGCGAGCGGCCGCGCCGCACGTTTGATGTGGGATGATCACTCAAGCATGGCGCGACAGGGACGACCCCCGAAGCCCGCCCGCCAGGCAACGGGGATCAACCGGCACGGCTCCAACGGAGGGAGGATCAGATGGACCAGTCGCAGTTCGACCGCATCGCTCGCCTGCTCGGCGGCGCAACCAGCCGCCGCCGCGGCCTCGCGGCGGCGATTGCCGCGCTCGCCAGCGTGGTCCCGCTCAGCCAGGCCGATGCCGCCGCGACGGGCGCGGGCGCCGGCAAGAGCAGCGGCAAGAACAAGAACGGGACCAAGAGCAAGGACAAGGACCGGGACAAGGGCAACGCCCCCGGCAAGCCCTCCAGGAAGCCGGAACCCGCCGGGCCCTGCGGCAGCGGCAAGGTCGCGGACAACCGCTGCCGCAAGAACGGCGACTGCTGCACCAACATCTGCAAGATGAAGAACAAGGGCAAGGACGGCTCCGGCCGCTGCCGCTGCCAGCGCAAGAACCGCCCCTGCACCGAGGACCGCAACTGCTGCAAGGCGGCAGGCCAGCAGATGACCTGCATCGCCGGCCGCTGCGGCTATCCTGCGGGCGATCCGGTTCCGACCGGGCAGAGCTGCACGCCCGGCGTCAGTGTCTGCGCGGACGATGCCGCCGTCTGCGGCGAGTACCAGCTCGGCACGCCGGCGGGCACGTACTGCCTGCTCGCGGACGGCGCCTCCTGCGGCGCGAACGGCGAGTGCGAGAGCAACAGCTGCGCCTCGGGAACCTGCGCCACCAACTGCACCGTCTGCCGGTCCGGCTGTCCCTACACGAAGATCGCGGATGCCGTCGCCGGCGTCGGCCCGGGCAGCACGATCCTCATTGCACCCGGGTTCTACGACGAGGGCGTCAGCATCGACGACGGATCCAAGGCCAACCTGACGCTCAAGCGGTGCGGTTCCCGCGGCGAGGTTCGGTGGACCAGCTACGGCGACAGCTACGTCGTCTTCGTCGGTCCCCATACCCTGACGCTGCGCGATCTGACGCTCTTCGGCTACGCCGGTGCGCCCACCTACAACCTCCTGACGGCCGGCGGCGACAGCGGAACGGAGACGTGGTCCACGCTCTATGCGGACAACGTGTACTTCGAATCGATGGCCTACGGCGACAGCTACGGCACGCTGATGTTCAAGTACTACTGCGAGGCCACCTTCACCAACTGCGTCTTCCGCTACAACTCCTCGCGGGAAGCGGGCGGCGGCATCGCCACCGAGGGGTTCGATCCCGCTCCCGCGAAGCGCACCAGGCTCACCATCACCGATTGCAGCTTCTACAGCAACCAGGCCGGCGACACCCTCGGCACCCCGGACACCTACGGCGGCGCCGTGTACCTCTACAACGCCGACGCCACCGTGACCAACAGCACCTTCGAGAACAACAGCGCGCTGGGCGGCGGCGCGTTCGCCCTCGAAGCTGCCGCGGCGCTGACACTGACCGACTGCCTCGTCAAGGGCAATATCTCCACCGACGGCGTCACGCTCCACCCCGGCGGCGGCATCATCCTCTACCCGGACAGCAACACCGCGGCGCCCGGCGTCACGGTGACGCTTGCCGGGACCACGAAGATCGCCGGCAACACCGGCAGCCAGGGCAGCGGCATCGCCGTCCAGGCCGACGCGCCGTCCGCGCCGTGGTCGGTCACCGGCGCGCCCGGCCGGGTCTCCGGCAACGTCGGCGCGCCCGACCAGTGCGCCGTCTCGACGGACGACGGCACCACCTGGACCGGCGTCGCGGGCTGCGCCTTCTGACGGACCGCCGCCCGCCGCCCCGCCACCAGGAATATCGCGCGAATCGCGGGTGGGATGCCGGATGCGGCATCCCTCCCGCCATGGTTCGCGTCCTCCGAGGACCCGCCCTGCGAGCACACGCCGGCGCTCCGCCAGCCCGGGCCGGTGAACGGACCGGATTCGGGGGCACCCTCAGGCGCGGCGTGCGGCGTGCGGCGTGCGGCTCGCGGCGTGCGGCTCGTGGCGTCAGCCCCGGAACGAAGGCCGCGCGGGCGCCATGCGCTGGCTTGCCCGCGGTCACCCGCCGTCCTCGATACACGTCGGCTCTCCTGCTGGATGGGCCCGGCACGAGTCCCGGTGGGTCCGGGGAGTCGATGGACCAGCCATCCCGCCATGACCGGGGACTGGATGCCGCGCCGGGATGGCATCGGTGTCCCGGGATGATTCGCAGCCCAACCGTCCGCTGCCCCACTCAGACCCGGACCGCTCTGAATCTCTGGTCCGGACGGCCCGCGTGGCGCGTGCCCCTGCTCGACCCCCTCTCCCGCCGCTGCGGGAGCGAGGCTTTCGTGGCGGTGAGGGGCGACGCGCCGCGGGTCTGGACGTCGCTGGCGAGGGCTATCGCGGGTGGGCGACCGCCAGTTCCGAACCCGTCCGGGGACAAGCCACCCCCGGAACTCCTGCGCCGCGATCGTGCCAGACCCGGTGATTCTGCACCTGTGTCAATCTGTGGACACCTGCGGCATCCCGCCGCCACTCATCGCTGTGAAAGTCATTTGACCTCAGAAAGCTGCTTCCACCCACGGGAGGAGTATGCTATAAGAACCCCATACTGGCATCGTTCCTGCGACGAGGCGCAAAACCGGAACCGTTCCGGCATCGTCGTGCGGTTCGCCAGTTGGAGGTGTGGGGATGGAAAGTTCGTCTTTCGATCGGTGGACGCGGTGGCTGGGCGCCGCCACGACCCGCCGCACGGGACTGGGGGCGGCACTGGCGGCCGCGCTTGGGCTGAGCGCAGCCGGCGTCGAAGCCGAGGGCGAAGACGGCCAGGGCGAGGTCTCGACCGAAAAGTGCATTCCCAACGGGCGCCGCTGCGGAACCCGCAAGAAGAACGGCAAGAAGCGCGGCAAGCCGTGCAGCAAGTGCTGCTCCGGGAAATCGACCAGCGGCCGCAAGAGCCGCTGCACCTGCCGCCCGGACGGGACGGAGTGCCGCGGCGACAGCCAGTGCTGCAACGGCCTCTGCAAGAAGCAGGTCTGCGTCAATCCCAACATCGCCACGGAATGCTCCACCGCGGCGGATTGCCCCGGAACCGGCAACACCTGCTCCAAGGGCGTCTGCAAGTGCGGCAGCGGCGGCGCCTGCCCCAACATCTGCTCCAATGGCGTCTGCCTCGAGTGCACCACGGATGACCAGTGCCGGGGCGGCCAGTTCTGCGTGGCCAACGTCTGCGGCAACTGGGTCAACACCGCCTTTGTCCCGGGCCAGTCCTTCCCTGACAAGACCGGCGACATGTATCCGCGTGGCGTCTGGCTCAGCGCGGACGCCCTCACCATGGCCGTCGGCGATGACAGCTACGCCCGGGTGTCGATCTGGACCAGGCCCTCCACCAGCAGCAGGGCGTGGACGCCGCAATCCTTCGTTCCCGACGGCTCCGGTCCGACCGGCAATCCGTCCCCCGCATGCGCGGTCGGCAATCTCTCCGAAGCCCGCGGCGTGGCCCTCTCGCCCGACGCCCTGACGCTCTACGCCCTTGACCAGGGCTGCGCGGTCACGGTGTGGACCCGTCCGAGCGTCACCTCCACCGTCTGGACCGAGCAGTCGAGGTTCTCGTCGGGCGCCAACCCCGACAGCTACTTCGGCAGCGGCGCGTACAACATCTGGGTGTCGTCGGATGGCCTGCGCGTCTATCTCAACGACAACGACCTCGACATCATCCTCGTCTGGTCCCGGACCAGCGTCACCTCCACCACCTGGACCTGGCAGTACAACGTCGGCACCAAGGACGTGAACACCCCGACGGATTCCACGCTCTACGAGCCGGACACTCCGTGGCTGGTCCAGAACGAGACGGTGATGTTTATCACCGAGCGGTCGAATAACCGGGTGTCGGTCTGGACCAGGCCCGACACCACGTCCACCGCCTGGACGCTGCAATCCACCATCGCCGGGCTGACTTCCGGTTCCACCCCCAACAAGCTGAACAACCCGCGCGGGGTATGGGCAACCGAGGACGGACTCCGGGCGTTCATCGTCGACCGCGACAACTACCGCGTGGTCATCTGGAGCCGCCCGAGCCTGACCTCGACCACCTGGTCCGTCGACACCATCCTCGGATCGGGCACGGAGGGCAGCGGCGCCGGCGAGTTCGACTGGTCCCGCCAGATCTACAGCCCCGACGATGGGCTGACCCTGTACATCGCCGACGGGGAAAACTCCCGGATCACCATCTGGGAGGCGTAAGCCACCCCCGGCCGGACGGGACGCACGTCCCGTCCGGTCGGCGGGGCCCCGTTCAACCGGGCAACAGGAGACTGGGCGGCCGTTTCGGC
>JBJTKE010000564.1:0-1160 GCA_046096285.1 Chloroflexota bacterium | reverse complement strand
CCGCGCCCACCCCGACCGCCGCGCGGGCACCGCCGGTCCGCCCCCGGGCCGCGGCCGCGGATCGCCCCCGGGTCCGCGAACGCCGAAGCCCATCGACCGGCGGGGCCCGCGGCTTGCGGCCCGCGCCGGTTCATGGTGCGGGCGCCGGAACCGGCCCCGCAGCGTTGAACCAGGGGCGCCATGAAACCGAACCAACCACGGGACGGAGTGCCGGCCCACGCCGCGGCTGTCCGCCGCACGCGCGGATTCACCCCGGCGATCAGGGCCGCCACGGCCGTCGCGCTCCTGGCCGCGCTGGCCGTCCTGGCCGCGGTGATGCCGCCGGGCGGCGGATCGGGCGAGGCGCGGCCGCCGCGCCTCGCGCCACCGCTCGCGCTCGCCAGCGGCCCCGGCTCGCCGCGCATCGTCGGCGGCACGGAGGTGCCCGCGGGGACCTACCGGTTCATGGCCTACCTGAAGATCGGGCCCTACCGGTGCGGCGGCTCGCTGATCGACGCCACCCATATCCTGACCGCCGCTCACTGCGTGACCGGCGCGTCCGCGGCCAGCATCACCGCCTACATCGGCGGCACGACGATGAGCGGCGGCATCCCCGTGGGCAGCATCTCCCGTGCCGCGTCGGCGGTCGCGATGCATCCGCAGTACAACGCCTCCACCGACGAGCGCGACGTGGCGGTGATCACCCTGGACCAGGCGGTGCCCGCGGCGGCGGACGGCGGAATCGACCCGATCGGGTTCGTCGCGTCCGGTTCCACCCAGGGACTGGCCGAGGGAACCCTGCTCACCGTGGCAGGTTGGGGAACGACCAGTTACGGGGGGCCAACCTCCGGCAAATTGCTGGAGGTGGCGGTGCCGGCCCAGACCGACGCCTACTGCCGCCAGCGGTACGGGCTCAGCGCCGACGAGAGCGCGGTCATGTTCTGCGCCGGACCAAAAACGGGCGGCCAGGACTCCTGCCAGGGCGACAGCGGCGGCCCGCTCTTTTACCTCGACACCAGCGTCTACACGCAGGTCGGCATCGTGAGCTGGGGGAATGGCTGCGCCTGGGAGGGGTACCCGGGCGTCTACTCGCGCATTGCGGCGGCGTCCATCAACGCGTTCGTCGCCGGGTTCGTGCCGTCGCTGCCAGCCCCCACCGCCACCCCGACGGCCATCCCGAC
>JBJTKE010000563.1:0-3186 GCA_046096285.1 Chloroflexota bacterium | reverse complement strand
GGCTGTCCGGGTCGTCGTGGAGGGGAGCGCGCGTGGACGCAGGATCATTCGATCGGTTGACCCGGATGCTTTGGGGGGCGGATGTCCCGGCGGGCGGGCGCGGCGGCGGCGGCATCCGCGGTGCTGGCGGCGGGCGCGGGCGTTGGCGCAAGCGCCGGGGCGAAGCGGGGCGCGGCGACGGCGGCGGCTCCGGCGCCGGGGGCCTGGGTGGGCGATGAGAAGCGGCCGTGCGGGCCAACGGCGAAGGACAACCGCTGCCTCAAGGACAAGGACTGCTGCACCAACAAGTGCCAGAAGCCGGGGCCGGGGGAGAAGTACGGGCGGTGCCGGTGCATCAAGCCGGGCAAGAAGTGCACGCCGAAGCAGATCTGCTGCGGCGGGGCGACCTGCACCGGCAGCGTGTGCACGCCGCCCGCGCCGGTCTGCCTGCCGACCGTGTCGGCGTCGGGCACGGCGGTGGCAAACGGGGTGGGCCTGACCGCGGCGCTGGCGGCGGCGCCGGCGGGGGCGACGCTGATCCTGGCGCCGGGGCAGTATGCGGGCGACTTCTCGATCCAGAAGGACGTGACGCTGACGAGTTGCCCGGGGGCCGGCGAGGTGGTGGTGATGAACATCGCCACCTACGTGGATTCGACGCCGGTGAACCAGGGGCGGACGTTCTTCGTGGGCGTGCCGCCGGCGTCGTCGTCGGAGCGGCAGGGGCGGTTGGTTGGGCCGTCGCTGACGCTGACGGGGATCACGGTGACGCGGAACGTGGCGTCGGGCCTGGGAGGCGGCATCTTCGTCGGGGAAGGGGCGTCGCTCTTCCTGCTGGGGTCCACGGTGATCCGCGGGGCGCAGAACAAGGCGGACGGGGCGGGGATCGAGGTGATCAGCGGGAACGTGTACGTCGGGTGCGACCGGGTGGCGGATCCGGCGTGCACCGACAGCGTGCTGATCGGCGATCCGGACCCGGGCCGGACGAACCGGGCGATCAGTTCGGACGCGGCGGCGATCCAGGTGTCGAGCGCGTCGAAGGTGGTCATCCGTGGCAATGCGCGGTTGGAGGGGAACATCGCCGATGGCAGCGGCGGGGCGATCTACATGACGGGGACCTCGACGGTGCTGGTGACCGACGACGCCCAGATCGTGAACAATGCCGCGGGTCCGGCCGATTCGAGGCGGGGCGGCGCGGTCCGCATCTCCGGCACCTCGGTGTTGACGCTTGCCGGCAACGCCCGCATTTCCGGGAACTCGGCCTACAACGGCGGGGCCATCTACCTGACCGAGGCGGACCGCCTGTTCATTACCGGGGGTGCGGTGGTTTCCGGCAACATCGCGCTGGGGACCGGCGGCGGCATCTACATGGATCCGGGAACGGCCACGCCGTCCGGCGTCTCCCTCGCCACGGTGTTCGGCAACATCAACGGGACCTGCGCCAACTTCTACACGGTGAGCAACACCACCTGCGTGACGCTCACCTGACCTGACGGTTCGAGGGCTGGCGGACGGTTCGCGACGGGAGCGCTCCCAGACGGGGGCGCTCCCGCCGCTGTCTGCGGGGCGAGGGCCATCGGTTGTGCGATGAGAACAAATGTTCGGTGTCGTCGTTGGGCGATGTGACAGGCCCGCCGCGGGCGATTTCTCCGCGAACGGCTGTTCCTTAGGGTAACGGGGTCGGAACGGCCCGTCCCCGCATTCGTGTGTCCCGGCTCAACCCCTACCCAGCCCAGCCCAGCCCGCCGGCCGCGTGGCCCGCGGGCGTCGTGGCGACATGGCGACGTGGCGATGCGGCGACGTGGCGACGTGGCGTCGGCGCGATGCGGCGTCCGCGATCCGGCGGGGCCGCGTCGTGCGATGCCATGTCCGGGGGGGGAGCGAGCGGGAGCGTTCGCCCGAGGAGGATCCGCCATGCCCGATCACCCGTTGCCGCCGCCGGATTCGGCCACCGCCCGGTCGGCCGCCCCCGCGCGCCCGGAGACGCCGCCGCCCGAGCCGCCGCCACCGCCGCCCGGAGGCCCGCCCGGCCCGGACCCGTGGGCGCGCGAGCGCGAGACCGACCCGGCGCTGCGCCGCGCCTCGTGGCTGACCGAGCCCTACGACGATCTGCTGGCCGAGGCCCTCACCTGGCGCGGCCTGCTGGCGGACTTCCGGGAGCAGGCCCTGGCGCTGCCGCCCGGCGACCCCGGCGGGCCGGTGCTGGTGGCCGGCATCGAGCACGCCAGCCGCCGCCTGGCGGACATGTCCGACGCCCTCGCCCAGGCCCAGCGCTTCCTCGCCCCGGGCGGGCACGCCCAGTGGCACGGGCGCCGCGACCGCGCCGCCGGGGCCGTTGCCCGGCTGAAGGAACGGCTCGACCTGGCCGATGTCGTCGAGGCGTTCTCCGGGCGGCCGCTGACCCGCCGCGGCGACCGCTGGACGATGCGCTGCCCGCTGCCCGGCCACCGGGACACCATCCCGTCCTTCGCCGTCGCCCCGGACCGGCAGATCTGGTACTGCCACGGCTGCCGGCGGGGCGGCGACGTCATCACCTTCGTCGAGGAGCACCAGCGGCTGACGGGCGCGGGCGCCGCGATCCGTTCGCTGCTGCAACTGTTCCCGGACCCCGAGGAGGCCCCGCATGAATCCGTCTGATCTGCCGCCGATCGATCCCGTGATGCTGGCCCGGCTGGACCGCCTGCTGGCCCGCCGCAACGCCGCGCCCGCGCCCGCGCCCGCGCCCGCGCCTGCGCCTGCGCCGGGCGACGCCGGCCCGGCCTCGGGCGACCGGCCCGGGGAAACTTTCTTTCTTTCTTGCAGGACCACTGGTATTTCCGCGGGCGCGGGGGAGCCCGGCGGGCCGGGGGATGCGCCGGGAGAAACTTTCTTTCTTTCTTGCAGGCCTACTGGTGTTTCGCCGGGGCCGGGAGCGTCCGGGGAGCCGGGGGGCCGGGCCGCCGAAACTTTCTTTCTTTCTTGCAGGCCCACTGGTGTTTCCGCGGGGGAGAGGGAGTCCGGGGAGCCGTTGGACGGGTCGCCGGAAACTTTCTTTCTTTCTTGCAGGCCTACTGGTATTTCCGTGGGCGCGGGAGAGCCCGGCGGGCCGGGGGACGGGTCCGCCGAAACGTTCTTTCTTTCTTTCAGGACCCCCAGTGTTTCGCCGGGGCCGGGAGCGTCCGGGGAGCCGGGGGGCCGGGCCGCCGAAACTTTCTTTCTTTCTTGCAGGCC
>JBJTKE010000562.1:0-5181 GCA_046096285.1 Chloroflexota bacterium | reverse complement strand
GGGCAGGCGGCCCGCGGCCCGGCGGCTGAGTACTAGTCCGCCGCGGGGCACACCCGCGGTACGCGGCGTCCCCGGTGCGGGGCGGCGCTTCCGGGTGAAACGCCGGGTGGCGGTTGGGATGCGGTGGGGGCGTGAGGCGGTGGCATTGCAACCCGGATTGATCGAGGGCCGGCACATCGCCGTCCACCTGCCGAACCTGATGGGGTTCGAGCAGGTCACCGAGATGCTGCTCGAGCATTTCGATACCCCGGACCAGGCCGGGAAGGTCATCATCCTTGGGGACTACGTTCACCACCCGGCCGAGCATTTTCGCGAGCGATATCCCGGCCGGCGGATCGTCATCTACCAACTCGAGCAGATGGTCGGCCCGGTCACCTGGCATCCGGTGGAGCAGGTGATCCGCCACGTTCAGGGGGCCGATGAGCTCTGGGATTACGACCCGCTGAACGTGGAGTTCCTCGGCTGGCACGGGGTGACCGTCGACCGCGTGATCCCCATGCTGTACACCGGGCGCCTGCGCCGGCTGCCGCCGAACCCCGATCCGCGAACCGACGTCCGCTTCGGCGGCGCCATCTGCGACCGGAGGTACCGTATCTTCTCCGACCTGCAGCCCTGGTTCCAGGGCCGGATCAGCTTCGCGTGGGTCATCGGCTTCCGGGGCGCGGATTTCGACCGCGCCCTCGCGGATGCGAAAATCGTGCTGAACCTTCACGCGTTCGAACCGTGGCACCGGCAGGAGCAGACGCGTATCTTCTACCCGTTGATCAATGGCCGGATGGTGGTGAGCGAGGCCAGCGCGACCAACGTCTTCGGCGACTGCATCGTCGAGGCGCCGCCTGAGGAACTCGGGGAGACGATCCACTACTGGCTGGCCGAGGACCGCTGGCGCGGCTTCGGCCCGGCCGCCGCCGAGCGATACCGGGAGGCGAGCATCCGGCGCCTGGCCGAAATCACCGCCCGCTAGCATGCATCCGGGGGAACGATGTCCCACGACCTGATCCGCGTCAGCCTGTTCGGGAACGACGATCCGGCCTGGCTGGAGAAAATCCGCCTATCCTGGATGTCCGAGATCGAGGCCGACGGCTTCGACGTGCGCGGCCACCTGTCCGACGAGGGCCTCGACGCGGTGCTCGTCGCGGACCGGCCGCAGGTGATCGTCACCCTCGGCGAGCCGGCCTCCTACCCGCGGCTGCTTGCCGCGCCCATTTCGATCCGCCGCCGCTGGATCAACGTCGCGGACCCGGCGACGCCGCCGAACGAGATCGCCACCCGGATCGCGGCCGCCTTCATCGGCAACGCCACCAAATCCCGGTTCCCGCAGGAGCCCCTCGTCTCGGTGTTCACCCCGACCTACCTGACCGGGGACAAGATCGAACGGCCGTGGCGCTCGCTGCTCGCCCAGACCCCCGCCACCTGGGAATGGGTGATCTACGACGACTCCCCGGACGACGGCGAGACCTTCGCCCGGATGAGCGCGCTCGCCGACGCCGACTTCCGCGTCTCGGTGTTCCGCGCCGACCGGCCCTGCGGCAACATCGGCGAGGTGAAGCGGCGGGCCTGCGGGCTGGCGAAGGGCCAGCTCTTCGTCGAACTCGACCACGACGACGAACTCACGCCCGGCGCCCTGCGCGACCTCGTGAGCGCCCGGAACGCGCACCCGGACGCCGGTTTCTTCTACAGCGACTGCGCCGAGATCTTCGAGAACGGCGGGAACGCCAGCTATGGCGACGACTGGGGCATGGGCTACGGCAGCTACCGGAACGAGACCCACGGCGGCCGCGACCTGCTGGTGACCAACTATCCCGACATCAATGCCCTGACGATCCGCCACATCGTCGGCGTGCCGAACCACTACCGGGCGTGGACCCGCGAGGCCTACTTCGCCGCTGGCGGCCACAACCCGGAAGTGCATGTCTGCGATGATTATGAACTGCTGATCCGGACCTTCCTGACCACCCGCATGGTGCACATCCGGCGGCTCGGGTACATCCAGTATCACAACACCCAGTCGAGCGGGAACACCCACCGCAAGCGGATCAAGGAGATCCAGCGGCTCGTCCGGCTGTTCCGCGATGCCTACGCCGAGCAAATTCACCAGCGGCTGGTCGAACTGGACGTCGATGATTTCATCTGGCGGGAGGGCGGGCATCTTGCGTGGGACGCCCCGCGCCCGGAGCCGACGCCGATCGCCAACTACCTGTTCGACTGACCCGCCCGCCTATCGCCGCGCCGCGCCGCGCCGGGACGAGACGCCGCATGAGTGAACAGCAGCCGTGGGAGCCGATCTACCGCCAGACCCTCGACGCCTACTACGAAGGCGATCTCGAGGCCGGCCGGTCCGCCTGCGACCGCCTGCTCTCGATGGGCGGCGTGCCGGATTTCGCCTACGGCGCGACTCGCCGCAACATGGTCCACTACGCCCCGATCCTGCGGGATGCCCTGCCCGGCTACCGGGAGCGCGAGATCGTGGTTCCGCTGGCGGAGGGCTGGTCGGCGTTCAACCCGTCGATCGCCGCCCACGGCGACGGCTTCCTGCTGTCCGTCCGCACCTCCAACTACATCTTCGAGCCGCCGACCACCTACTACGCCGCGGACGGCGGCCAGATCGTCCGCACCCGGTACCAGTTCATCGACCTCGACCACGAGTTGCGGCAGATCGGCGATCCGCGCCCGGTCGTCGACCGCACTCCGGACGACGGCCTGCTCGACATGCTGGTGCGGGACAACGAGGACCTCCGCCCGTTCCAGCTGGGAGACCGGTGGCTGGGCACGGCGGCCACGTGGCGCAGGCAGGAAGAGCCGCCGTACCGGATGATCCGCTACGGCCTGTTCGACATCGACGTGGAGGCTGCCGCATTTGGCCGGCCGCGCTGGCTGAGCGACGGGTCGCACGGCGCGCACGAGAAGAACTGGATGCCCGCGGTGGATGGCGACCGGCTGCGGTTCGTTTACACCGTCGGCCCGACCATCGTCCTCGACTGCGATCCCGAAAGCGGCAGGCTCGACCTGCTGGCGCGGCATCCCGCTCCCGGCGTTCTCTACGAGGCCCGCGGAGGGCCGCCGCTGCTCCCGTTCGGCGATGGCTACCTCACGCTCACGCACGAGGTCTCCTACTGGGAGGATGGTTCGCGTGCCTACCTCCACCGGTTGCTCCGGTTCGACCGCGACTTCCTCGTCACTCATCTCACCCATCCGTTCCGGTTTCACGGCGAGAGCATCGAGTATGCGCTCGGGCTGGCCCGCTGCGACGACCGCCTCGTCGCCACCTTCGGCGAGATGGACCGCCGTGCATGGCTGGCGGAACTCCCCATCGAGGAGATGCTGGCGCTGATGCGGCCGGCCGCCGAGATCACCGGCGGCCCGCTGCGCGACGACCCCGTGCCGGAACGCCTCCATTTGCTCATCGAGCGATCCGTCGACGCCGCCACGAGGGGGCAAAGCGCCATGATCAACGCCATGCCGGATCCGGAGTCCACGTGGGAACAGTTGCTCGACCGCAGCGTTCGCGCGTTCTACGAGGGCCGGATCACCGAGGGCCGGTTCTCCTGCGAGTGGCTGCAGTCGGACCCGGAGAGCCCGGCCAACGTTCGGCTGAACGGGCGCAACAACTCGGTGCACTATGCCCCGAAACTGGTCGAGACCATGATCGGCTACCGGGAGCGGGAACTCATGCTGCCGCTGCCCGCGGGCTGGCGGGCGGTGAATCCCACCATCGCCGCGGATGGTGACGGGTTCGTGGCGCTGGTCCGGGCGACCAACTGGTCGTACCCGCACTCCGGCCCGGACCCGGCCTCCGGTCTGCCCGGCGTGGTCTCCGAATACTGGGTGCAGCGGATCGACGCCAGCCTGAGGCCGCTGGCGCCGCCGGTGCGGCTGCGCGATCTCACCCCGCAGGACGAACTCATCTTCGAATACGTCCGCGGGAACGAGGACTACCGGCTGTTCCGGGTCGGGGACCGCTGGCTGGCGTCGGCGTCGACGTGGCGCAAGCCGGCGGGCGGCGGGCGGCCCGGCATCCGCATCGGGCTGTTCGATGTCGACCTCGAGGGAGATGCGCCCTCGGTTGGCAACCCCCGCTGGATGAGCGACGGCTCGAACGGCGTCCAGGAGAAGAACTGGATGCCGGCGGTCTCCGGGTCCGAACTGAAGTTCGTCTACTGCAGCCTGCCGACCGTCACGGTCCGGTGCGATGTCGCGACCGGGTCCATCTCGCTGGCCCACAACCACGCCGCCCCGGCGACCGCCGGGGGGTTCCGCGGGGGCACGCAACTGATCCCCGACGGCGATACCTGGCTCGCGCTCGTGCACGAGTTCGCGGTCTGGGAGAAGGGGACCCGCACCTACCTCCACCGGATCGTGCGGTTCGGCCCGGAGTTCAACATCATTGAAATGTCGCTGCCGTTCCGGTTGCAGGGGGGCGACATCGAGTTCGCCGCGGGCATGGCGCGGGCGGGCGACCGGTTCCTGATCACCTTCGGGGTCGATGACGACTCGGCGTGGGTGGCCAGCGTGCCGGCCGCGGAGATGATCTCGCTGCTGCGGCCGTTGCACGAACTTGCGCCGAGGGGAATCCTCGCGGCGCTGGCGCCGGGTTCCCTCCAGGGCATCCTGCGGCAATGGGGAACGATGCCTCCCGCTCCGCCGGAGGCGGGAGACCCCGGGCCCGCCGGCGCGTCACCGCAGGAGGCGGGCTTCACCCCGTTCATCCCGGTTCCGATCACCGGGGCGGCTGGCGATTCCAGCGCCGTGGCGGCGCCGGCGGCGCTCGTGGCGCCGGTCGCCGCGGCTGCCCCGGCAGTTCCCGCCGCGGCGGCCGCGCCCCAGCCGCCGCCCGCTTTGGAGCCGGCTTTGCTGCCGCGGTCGCCGGAGCCGTTGACCGCGGCGCCGCGTCCCGCCGGGGCGACTGCGGTCAGACGGCCGTTTCTCGTTTCGGTGACCATGACCGGCAGCAGCGAGGACCGGATCGGCGACGCGCTGCGCAGCGCGGTCCCGTTCGTGGATCGCTGCGTCGTGGTCGACACCGGGGTGAAGGACCGCACCATCGAGATCGCCCGCGAGATCTGCGGCGACCGCCTCGTCGTCGAGTCCTTCCCGTGGATCAACGATTTCGCGGCCGCGCGCAACTTCTCGCTCGGCGCAGCCGCGCGCACCGGCGCCGAGTGGGCGATGAATCTCGACACC
>JBJTKE010000561.1:0-18570 GCA_046096285.1 Chloroflexota bacterium | reverse complement strand
ACCTGATCCTCGATCGGCAGATTGCGGTGGATGACGCCGAGCCCCCCCTCGCGGGCGAGCGCGATCGCGAGGCGGGCCTCGGTGACCGTGTCCATCGCCGACGACAGGATCGGGATCGAGAGGGTGATCGAGCGGGTCAACCGGGTGGCGGTGCTGACCCCGGCCGGGAGCACCGCCGATTCGGCGGGCACGAGCAGCACGTCGTCGAACGTCAGGCCGAGACCGGCGAACTTGTCGGAGCGCATCAGGCCGTCGCCCTCGTCGACGGCCTCGGCGGCGAGCGCGGCGAGCAGGCTGGAGGCGGCCTCGGGGCGGGTGGCGGTCATCGGTCGCTCCTTGCATGGGTGGCGGCGACGGGCGCGGGGAGCCGCAACCGGCCGGACAGCTCGCCGGCGAAGGCCTCGTAGGCCTCGGCGCCCCGCGAGCCGGGATCGTACTCGGCGATGGCCTGCCCGTAGCTCGGCGCTTCGGCCAGCCGCACGGAGCGCGGCACCACCGCCGCGAAAATGCGATGCGGGAAGTAGCTTCGCACCTCCTCGACGACGTGGGCCGAGAGGCGGGTGCGGGCGTCGTACATGGTCATCAGCACGCCCGCCACGTCGAGCGGCGGATTGAGGGAGCGCTTCACAAGGTCGATGGTCTGGATGAGTTGGCCGAGACCCTCCAGCGCAAGGAACTCGCACTGGATCGGGACCACGACCGCACGCGCGGCCGTCAGCGCGTTCACCGTCAGCAGGCCGAGCGAGGGCGGGCAGTCGATGAGCACCACGTCGTACCCGGTCAACGCCGCGGAGAGCGCCTCCTCGAGCCTGCGCTCCCGCCGCTCCGCCCCGACCAGTTCGACCTCCGCCCCGGCAAGCGACGGGCTGGCTGGCACGAGGTCGAGCCCGGGCCGGGCATCGCGCACGAGGACATCGGCGAGCGACGCCTCGCCGGTCAGGAGGTCATAGGTCGAGCGGGCGTCCGGGTCCTTGCCGATGCCAAGCGAGGAGGTGGCGTTGCCTTGCGGGTCCATGTAGACGAGCAGCACCCGGTGGCCGTCCCGGGCGAAGTGGACCGCGGTGTTGACTGCGGTCGTGGTCTTGCCGACGCCGCCCTTCTGGTTGGCGAAAGCGACCACCGGAGCGGGTTGGCTGCCTCGCTCGATGCCATGCCCGAGCAAGGCGGGAGCGACCGGTTGTCCTGCGCCTGCCACGTGCTGTTCCTGTTCCCGGGGTGCCTGCCGCGTATCCATGCCCGATGGTAGCACGCGGCCCGAACCGGGGACGAGAACGGCCCCGCCCGGGCCCGCGGGGGGGGCCGCGGCCGGCGCGGGTCAGCGGCGGAACAGGTTGCTGGCGAACCAGCCCACGTTGGCGGGCCGCTCGGCGAGTCGGCGCATCAGGTAGAAGTACCACTCCGGGCCGTAGGGGGTGGCGATCAGCACCCGGTGGCCGGCCTGCACGAGGTCGGTCTGGTACTGGGAGCGAATGCCGTACAGCATCTGGAACTCGTACCGGTCATGGCCGAACCCGTGCCGCGCCGCGTACCCGATCACGTGATCGATGATCCGGTCGTCGTGGGTGGCGATGGCCGCGAACCCGCACTCGGTGAGCATTCGTTCGGCCTGCCGGACGTAGGCGGCGTCCACGTCGCGCTTTTCCGGGTAGGCGAGGTCGGGCGGTTCGAGATAGGCGCCCTTGACGAGGCGCAGATTCGGGCGCAGCGCGATCAGGGCCGAGAGATCGTCGTCGGTGCGGTAGAGGTAGGACTGGAGCACGGTGCCGACGTTGTCGTGACCCTCGGCGCGCAGGCGGCGATACAGGCGCAGGGTGGCGTCGACCCGAGCCGATTCCTCCATGTCGATCCGGATGAAGTTTCCGTGGCTGGCGGCATGGCCGACGATCTCGCTGAGATGGGCAAAGGCGAGGTCCTCGCCGAGGTCGAGGCCGAGGTGGGTCGGCTTCAGCGCGATGTTGGTGATCAGGCGTTCCTCGGCAATGCGGTCGAGCACGCCCTTGTAGGTGTCGGTCACGGCGCGGGCGGTGGCGACGTCGCGGACGCCCTCGCCCAGCAGGGTGGTGTTCGTCCGCACCCCCCGCGCGTTGAGGCCGCGCAGCACCGGCGCCGCCTCGTCGAACGTTTCCCCGGCCACGAACCGGGCCGCGCCGAGGCGCATCCCGTGGGCGCGGACATTCTTCGCCACCAGCGGGTTCTGCGTGGCGGCGAGGATGCCCTTGCGGAAGACCGGGTTGAAATCGAAGCCGGGCCGCTGGGCGGATTCTCCGGCGGGCGCGGTGGTCGCCATGGCTGCTGCTCGCTCCTTCGTGGCCGGCTGCGTGACCGAGCGCATGATGGCAAGAGGCGGCGCGCGGGGCAAGGCCCGGGCCGTTTCGATCAGGCTCCGGCGGCGATCTCCGCGCGCCCGGTCTCGATCTGGTCGCGCAGGGCGACGGCAGCGGCCCGGGCCGCCTCGGCCCAGTCGTCGCCGGCACTGGCGTAGATGATCGCCCGCGACGAGGTCACCAGCAGGCCTTCGCCGTGCCGGTCGATACCCGCCCGCAGCGCGGCCGCGAGGTCGCCCGCCTGCGCACCGACGCCGGGCAGCAGGATCGGTTGCTCCGGGCAAAGCGCCCTGACCGCCGCCAGTTGCTCCGGCCAGGTCGCGCCGACCACCAGGCCCGCCGAGGCCGGATAGCGGGCGTCCCAGGCCGCGATCCGCTCGGCCACCGCGAGGTGGAGCGGCCGCCCGCCGGTGGCGAGATCCTGGAAGTCGCCGCCGCCGGGGTTGCTGGTCTTGCAGAGGATGAACAGACCCGCGCCGGGCCGGGAGAGAAACGGCTCGAGGGCGTCCTCGCCGAGGTAGGGATTCAGGGTCACGGCGTCGAAGCCGAGGGCATCGAACACGCCGGCGGCATAGGCGGCGGCGGTGCTGCCGATGTCCCCGATCTTTGCGTCGAGGATCGCGGGTACGCCGGCCGGGATCGCCGCGCGGGTGCGTTCGAGGGCGCGGATGCCGGCCGCCCCGTGGGCGAGGTAAAAACCGAGGTTGGGCTTGTAGGCGCAGGCGATGTCCCCGGTGGCGGCGATGATGCCCGCGGTGAACGCGGCGATGGCGTCCTCCACGGGAAGGCCGCGGAGCGGCGCTGGCAGCCGGGCGGGGTCCGGGTCGAGTCCGACGCAGACGAGGCTCCGCCGCTGCCGCATCGCCTGCCGCAGCCGCTCGCTCCAGGTCGCAACTCCCACCGCAGGACCTCCCGTTTCGCTCGCGTCGTGTCCGCAGGGTACGCCCCGGCCACGTTGCGGTCAATGCCGCGGCGCGGGCCGCCTGACCGCCCGGGCAGGGACGCCGACGGGCCGCTCCGGGCGCTCCCGGACCGCGAGGGCGCACCCCGCGTTGTTGTGCGCAATTGGCCCGGCGCCGGGGGGATCGGAAGCATCCTCCGCCGCAAAGGCGCTTCCGCCGGGGCATCCGCCGCTGAGGACGGCGCTTCCAGCCTCATGCGGATAACAGCACCTGCCCCGGCGCTGGCCCGTGCCGATTTGCCGGGCTCGCGGAAGGCATGGGAATGCGCGATCATGCCCCCCGTTGACGACGGCTACTGCGCGGGGCGGGCGCATCGTGGGGGCGGGGCGGTGATGCCCCGCGGGGAGCGGTCCTGGTGGGCGGCATGCGCGGCAAACTCGGGTTTGGACGGCGCGAGAGCGCGGCGGATTCCCTGCTCGCCATCGCCCGGCAGGTCGTCGGCCGGGAGATGCCGGTGCAGGCCGCCCTGGCCGAGGTGCGCGATCCGCGGCTGCTCGACCGGCTCACCGGGGAGGCTTTCGCGGAGATCGACCGCGCGGTGCAGATCAATGCCCGCGGCGAGCGGGAGTTCGCGGTCGTCGCCGCCCGGCTGGCGCTCGCCGCAGCCCGCGAAAAGGGGGCGTCGCGGCAGGCCGTGGACGCCCTCCTGCGCCTCGACGAGTTGCTCCCCGGCGAGGACCCCGCCCGCGAGCGCGACCGGTTGCTGCAGGAGGCCTGGACCATCTCCGAGCGCGCCGGGTACGTCGCGCCCGGCCGCGAAGCCCTGCACCGCCTCGGGATGCGGGCGCTGGCGGCTGGCGAGACCGAGCGGGCCAAAGACCTGCTCCGCCAGCAACTCGCGACCGGGGAGGAAACCGCCGACGGCCGGGCCGAGATCGCCGCGGCCATCGCCCTGGGCGACTGGCTGCGCCGCGAAGGGCAGCGGCAGGAGGCGCAGGCGCTCTACCGGCGGGCAGGCCGCGCCGCGCAGCGGCTGGACGATCCCCACGCCATCGCCGAGGCCCTCTCCCGCCAGATCGACCTCCTTCCGGAAACAATGGACGGCGAAACCCTTGCCGCGCTGCAGCAGCAGGCGACCGGCGCCGCCCGCCGCACCAGCGATCTTGGACTCCAGAGCAGGCTGTTGCTGAGCCTGGCCGGCACGCTGGAGCGGAATGGCAGGTTCGACGAGGCCGCGGCCCAGCTCGGGCAGGGCGTCGAGGTAGCCGTCCGCATCGGGGATCTGGCGCTCGAGGCGCGCTGCCGCACCATGCTTGCCGGCCTGGCCGAACGGCGAGGCCGTGTGGCGGCGGCCGCCGAGCAGGAGCGACTGCTCTTTTCGCTCGAGGAGCGCCTCGGCAATCGCGCGGCCGCGGCCGGGTGGGGCATCCGCGTCGGCACCTCGCTGCTCGATGCTGGCGACGCCGACGGCGCGGTCGAGGCGTTCGGCCGGGCGGCGGCGCATGCCGCGGCCGCCGGAGACCGCCAGCGGGCCCAGCGCGCGGCTGGCGGCCTCGGGGTGGCCCTTGCCCGCGCGGGACAGCCGGGAGAGTCGCTCGAACAGCTCATGCGGGCGCTCGAACTGGCCCGCCTCGACCGGGACGCCGCGGCGGAGGCCCGGTGGCTGACCCAGCTTGCCGAGACGCTGTGGCGGTTCGGGCGCCTCGAGGATGCCCTGCGCCCGTTGCGCGACGCGACCGGCATCGCCCGCAGGATGGGGGATGCCCACCTGGAGGCGACGCTGCTCCTGCAGGCCGGCCGGCTGCACTTCGCGCGCGGGCACGCCCCGCGCGCGCGGGAGGCGCTGGCCCGGGCGATCGAGGCGCGCCGCCGGATCGCCCGGCCGGACGATGAGCCCGGAGACCTGGCGGCGTCCCTCGCGGGGCTGGCATGGGAAACCGGCCAGGCGCACCTGGCCCAGCAGCTTTTCGGCGAGGCGCTCGCCGCCGCCGGGGCTGCCGGCGACCGGGCCGGCGCCGCGCGACTCCATCTCCGGCTTGCGGAGATCGGCGCCCGGCGCGGCGATGCCGGCCTTGCCCTGGAGCACCTCGGGCGGGCGGTGGGCGAGGCGCGCTCGGCAGGCGATCCGGGTCTGCTGCGCCAGGTGCTGCGGGAGCGCGCGGACTCGCTGCGGACCGCCGCCCGGCCGGAGGCCGCCGATGCCTACCGGGAAGCGATCCTCCACGGCAGGGAGACCGGGGACCGCGACGGCGAGGCGAGCCTGACCGTCGATCTCGGACTCTGCCTCGCGGCGCTCGGCCGGGCGGACGAGGCCTCCATCGCGCTGCGGGAGGGCGTGGATCTGGCGCGGCGGCTCGGTCCCGGCGGCGCGGAACTGGCCCGGCGGGCCGACGAAGCGCTGGTCCTGCTGGCGGAGCGCCGCTTTGGCGCGCTCGCCCGCCGCCCGGACCGGACGCCGGACCGCCCGGCCGACGGCGGGGATGCCGGTCAGGCGGAGGAGGGCGGCGAGCCGGAAGGCTCCGGATTCCGCCATGAAACCTCGCAATCGGGGTGATCGGACCTGTCTTGAAGCCGGTGTTTTGCGGAAAATAGTAAACCGAACAATGCGTTGCCAAACTCATTGCCTGCTGTGGCATGAGCGAGGAAACCCCAAAATCGACCTCCGACATTGAGTGTACGTACACTCTGTGATAGAGTTATCCGCGAGGCGGCCCCCGCCCCCGCATGGCCCCCCTCAACTCGCATGGCGTGTCGGTTTCCGGGCGGGCGCCGCGGCTTCGCGGGCCGCTTCCGCCGGGAGCAGGTGGCGGGGATCTGGCATGGCAGCGGAACGCCGGCAAGCACATGCCTTCGCCGTGGCAGGCGGGGAGCCAGCGGCGGGTTCCAGCCGGGTTCGGCTATTCGAGCCGCTTCCCGGCGAGGAGTGGCGGCTCGCCGCGGCGGTCGAGCCTGCGCCCGGCGCAGGTGACCCCGGGGAGGTCGCCGCCATCGCCTTCGAGGCGCTGTGCGACGAATGGACCGCCCGCGATGGCGAGGCGGTCGAGACCGATCTGCTTCGCGCATTCGCCGCCGTGCATCGCGCGCTGCGCGACTGGCGACGAAGCGGCGGCGCGGATGGCGGCGCGGACGGCATGGCGGGCCTGACCGCGGTGGCGTTCGCCGCGGATGAGGCCATCGTTGCCCAGAGCCAACCGGGGCGAGCCATTGTGGCTGGCGCGCGCGGCGTCCGGCTGATCCCTTCATGGCCCGCCTGGGACCCCGCGCTCGATCCCGAATCGGGCGCCGCGCTCGGCGGCGAGCGGGCGCAACGTCCCTCGCTCCACCGGTTGGACCTGCGCGGCGGCGACACCCTGGTCCTGTGCGATTCCGGCATGGGCGCCGCGATCTGGATGCGGGAGGGAGCCGGCCGCCCCTTCCGCGGGCTGCTGTCCGCGCTCGCGCCCGGGTCCGCCCTCGAGTTGCTGGTCGGCGTCGCCGCCGAGGCGTCGCTGGACGATGCCTTCAGCCTCGTGCTGCCATTGCTGCCGGAGAAGGAGGCGGCCCGTCTGATGGACCTTCGCCAGCGCGGCGAAGCAGCCCCCGAGCCGTTTGAGCGGGCTCCCGTGCTGCTCCGGCTGCGGCCCCGCGGGCGGGAGGCGGCGCCCCGGGCGTGGGCGCCGCCCTCGCCGGCGGCGGTGGCGGTGGGTCTCGGCGGTGGGCGCACCTCGCCGCTGGAGCAGGCCCGGATGCGCGTCGTCGAGGCGGTGGAGGCGCGGTCGCCCGGTCTTCCCTGGGGGTTGCAGCCAGCCACGGCGATGGTCCCCGGGGCGTGGGCGGTCTCCCGGTACAGCGATCCGCCCCGCGACTACGGCGGCTGGCGCGACTGGGTGCCGGTGCAGGATGGCGTCGCGAACGCCGCCCGGACGCTGGCGATCGCCGCCCTGGCCGGCGCGGGGCTGGCTGCGCTGGTGGTCGGCTACACCGTCCGGCAGGACAGGATCGAGCGCTCGGAACTCGCGGTCGTCCGGGCCCAGCAGGCGCTCGGGACGGCGGCCGCCGACCCCGCGGCGGCCGCGGCCTCGATCGCCGACGCTGAGGCGGCGCTCGCCGAGGCGCGCCGGTCCGGGGCGGATCCGTCGGTGATCCGGCAGTTGGAGGGAGCGCTCGAGGCCTCCCGGGACCGGGCCTGGGGGGTCACCCGGCTCGACGGGATGCGCCGGATTGGCTCGCTGCCCGCGGCCGTGGCCGAGTACCCGGTCCGCCTGCTGGCGTCGGCGGGGAAGGCCTACATAGCCGGGTACGGCCTGTACGAGATCGACGCCGGAACCGGCCAGTTGATCGAGGTGCTCGCCCCGGGTCGGATCATCGACGGCCAGGCCCTCGGTCCGGTCATCGCCGCCGTTGCCGATGGCTCGGGCGTCACGGTGACCGACGGCTCGGCGATCTACCGGCCCGCCGAGAACGGCGGCTGGGAGCGGATCATCCCGGGACCGGGCGGCAATCCCCTGCTCAGCCGCCCATCCGCCGCCTTTAACCGGATGCTCTATGCGATCTCGCCGGAGGGGTCGATCCTGCGGTACCGGGTGGAGGACGGGGTGCTGCGCTCGGAAACCTGGGCCTCGGTCGAGCAGTATCCGGATCTCGCGGGGGCCGCGCAGTTGGCCGTGGACGAACGCATCAACGTGCTGCTGCGCGACGGCACCGTGGAAACCTTTTTCGAGAAGCGACTGGAGGGGGTGTCCGCGCCTCCGGTCACGCCAGCGATGGGGGCAGGGGCCTGGCTCGCGGCCAACGGCGCGGGCGGAGCGATCTACCTCATCGACCCGGAGACGGCGATGGGAGGCGCGTCCGGCCGCCTGGTCCGGTTCGTTCCGGGCGGCGCGGCGGCGCAGTACGCCGCCCCGAGCCCGGGAGCGCTGGGCGGGGAGGTGAGGCTGGCGGCCGCGGCGGTCGCGCAGGCGCGGCAAGCGGCCGTCGTGGAGCGCGACGGCATGCTGTACCTGCTGAACGGAAACGACCTCTGGATCGCGCGGCTGCCCGAACCGGAGCCCCAGGCCTGAGTCCGCCGCCCGGAAGCCGGATGCCCCCGGGCGGCGGGGCAGGGCTGGCGGGCCCCGCTGGTCAGGCCGGCGAGAGCGCCGAGGCCGGGCGGTTGCGGGCCAGCAGCGCGAGCATGCCCAGCACCGCGAGAATGATCAGCGCCGCGACCGCGGCCACCACGGTCGAGCGGTCGAGGTGCTTCACGATGACGCCCGCGGCGGCCCAGATCACCGCCGCGCCATAGGGCGCCCACGCCGTGGCGGGGCCGGCGGAAGCCTTCACCAGCACCCAGGCCGCGACCCCCGCCGCGAACAGCAGCAGCCCCGCCCCGCCGTACTCCGCGCCGGGCCCGCTATTGGCGGCGCCCTGCGAGATCAGGGTTCCGGCGAGGCCGACGAACATCGCGGCGTTCAGCCAGCCCGCGATCAGGCCCACCCCCGGCCCGATCACCCATCGCTCGAATGCCGAGGGTTCGCGGACGCTGAACCATTCGGCGTAGCGAAGCAGGGCGGCGATGGCGCACGCGCCGATCGCAAAGATGAGCACCTGCGCCGGGATGAACAGCCGTTCCGTGAAGACCCAGGTCCAGACGGTGTCGCCGATCATGGCGAGGCCGGTGAACCAGCCAATGCGGCGGAGCAGCGGATCTGCCGCCCGGCCGGGCATCGCCTGGTACACGGCGTAGGCCAGCAGCAGCAGGAAGATGACGCCCCAGATGGCGAACGCATACCCCGCGGGCACGATCGGCGAACTGAACTCGTCGGACACCGCGCCAACGTCGGCGAAGAAGCCGATGGCGATCTGCCCGACCGCGCCGACGACGTTGAGCAGGATGCGGGCGTAGTCCGCGCCGGTCGCCCGGGTCTCCGTGGTTGCCGCGCTCACGCTATGCGCTCCTTCCCGCCGGCATGACCGGCGAATGCTGCCTCAGCCCCGCGACCACCGCGAGGACCGCCGGGATCGCGGCGATCAGCGCCGCCGCCACCCCAAGCGCGGAGGATCCCGCCTGTCGCGCAACGATGGCGACGATCGCCCAGCCGACCGCGGCGGCGTAGCTCAGCCAGAGTTGCTCCGGGCCTGCCTGCCCGCGCCGAACGAACCACCCGGCGATGAGGCCTGCCGCGAGGATCGCCACCACGCCCACGGCGTCGACCGCGGCGCTGCCGGCTCCCCAGGCGGCGATCCGCGACTGGATGCTCACCGCGTTCGCCGCGGTCACCCATCCGAAAAAGAGGCCGAAGGTCAGGCCGCCCAGCCAGCGCTCCGCGCCGGTCATGCCTTCCACCGGGATCACCCGCAGGTAGGTCGCCGCCAGCGCCGCCCACATCAGCACGATCACGACCTGGGCGAGATCGAGTTGGCGGAAGGCGACGAGGATCGGCCACACGCCTGCCGTGATAAAGGACAGCGCCGCCGGGTATCCGGTTGCCCGCACGAGGTCACGCCCGGGGTTCCCGGGCAGCAGTGCATAAACGCCGAAGCCGATCACCAGCGCGAATATGACGCCCCAGATGGCAAATGCGTAGGTGGCGGGCATGATCGGTCCCGAGGCCTGCCCGGTGGAAACCGGCACCTGCCGGGTGGCGAACGCCGCATTCGCGCCGACCATGAACACCGCGGCCACGGCGACGATCGCGGCCCGGAGCACATCCGCGCCTCCCCGACCGCTACCGCTGGAGGGAGCCTGCATCGGGACCTCCGGATGGATGCGCCGCCGCTCCCGGCGGCGGGAGCCAGGCCTGCGGGCCATCCAACAGCTCGCTGGCAGTGTACGACAGGGCGCACCGCGCCGGGCGCCGGCGGACAGGAACGCCGACGGCCCCGCGGCGTCCGCGGGACCGTCGGCATCAGGCCAGACTTACTGGAAGAACTTGGCGTTCAGTTCCTTGAACTGCGCCCACTGCTCGGGGAGGTCGTCCTCGAAGAAGATCGCCTCCACCGGGCAGACCTCGGCGCAGACGCCGCAGTCGATGCACTCGTTCGGGTTGATGAAGTACTGGTCCGCATCGTCGGTGCTGTGGATGCAGTCCACCGGGCACACCTCGACGCAGCTGTTGTCCTTCACGCCGATGCAGGGTTGCGCGATCACGTAGGCCATTGCGAGACGCTCCTTGCCCGTGCCGGGCATGGTCAAGAGGTCCCTAGGGGCCCGCTCGGGACCGTCTGGCGCTCGTCGGTGACGAACTCGCGGGCCCGCAGAGTATAGAGCCTCGACCGGGCTCGCGCGCCCCGCCGCATTTTTGGCAAGTGCTACGATCATGCCCCGGAGCGACCCCGCGGCAACGCGGAAAGGAGGCTGACTTTTGGAACGCGGCACCATCGGCATGACGCTTGTGGAACTCGAGTCCTACCTGCAGGAACTGCTGCTCGACGAGGCGGCGGAGGCGGCCGAGCGCAACGGATCGACCGTCGAGGAGGAACTCGCCTCGACCGGGTTCATGGCGGCGCGCGCCGCGTCGTCCTACGCCATCCACCTCATCAACGCCAACAATGCCTTCATCGCGCGGTACCTGATCGACCAGGGACTGATCGGCGGGGCGGCCCGGCACGATGAATCCGGGGGCTGACGGACCGTCTCCCTTCCAGGCGAGTGTCGCCGCCTCGTGCCGCGGCATCGCGGAGTGGCGGCGGCGCAAGGCCGAGGAGATCGACCGCGACGCCCGCAATCTCCGCACGGCGGCGGCGCTCGATGATCTCGCCGCCCACGTGCTGGCGCTGCCCGCGGATGACCCCCGGCTGCGCAACCTGCAGCGGCTTGCTGGCGTGGGTGATGAGTTCGTCCCGCAGCAGCGGGCGCTCTACGAACTCGGCAGATTCCGGTTCCACCATGCCGAGGCGGGACTCGATCCCTTCCTCGACACGCTGGTCGACCTTGCCGAGGCCGACCGCGGCGAGGCCGGCCGTTTCGGCGGCCGGATGCCGGAGGGCGACGACCCCTGGGGCTGATCGGCCGCGCCCGGAGCCCCGGTCAGGCGCGCCCCGGGGCTGTCACCGCTTCGCAATGCCCGACCGCAATTCGGTTCTCTCGGAACGCGAGGACAGGCGCGGCGCTTTGCCCGAGCCTCCGCACTAGAGCCAGTGACCGGCCCGGTCAGCGCTCTGGCCAGGCCGGGATCAGGCCGGGTCGGTCCGCTGCAGGTGGGCGACCACCTCGACGTGATGGGTCTGGGGAAAGAGATCGAACCCCCTGATCGCGCCCACCTCGTAGCCAGCCCCGGCGAATTCCTTGAGATCGCGCGCGAGCGTCGCCAGATCGCAGGAGACGAGCGCGATCCGCCCCGGCCGCAACCGGAGAATCCCGGACAGCGTGGCGCGGCTCAGCCCGGCTCGCGGCGGATCCGCGAGCAGGAAGGGCGGCCGCCCGTAGGAGCGGTAGGCCTCCCGCAGCCAGTGCTCCACCGGCTGCGGGGAGATCCTCGCGCCTGCCAGACCGGCCTCGGCGGCGTTGCGTTGCGCCCAGCCCGCGGCCCGGGCATCGGCCTCGACGCCGATCACCCTCCGAAAGCGGCGAGCCAATGGCAGGGTGAACAGGCCGGCGCCGCAATAGAGATCGATGGCGAGAGATTCGCCCGTGCCGGGGGCATCGGCCCAGCGCAATGCCTCGGCGACGAGGCCGTCGAGCAGGTGGTGGTTGGCCTGGAAAAAGCAGCGCGCGTCATGGCCCAGGCGCTCGCCGGCGACACTGGCGAAGATCTCGCGAGGCTCCGCGCCGCCGCGTTCGGGATCGAGCGAGATGGCGCCGCCAGCGGTCGCGGCCCGGAGTTCGGTCGCATCTTCGGGCAGCCTGCCGGCCAGCGCGCGCTCCCGGAACTCGGCGAGGGCCGGTCCGAGATCCGGTTCCGAGAGCGGATCGTTCTCCAGGTCCACCACCCGTTGCGAGCCTGCCTCGAGGTACCCGACCGCTCCCGTCACGGGGTCGTGCCGCCACTCGGCGCGGGCCCGGTAGCCCCACTCGCGCGGAGACGGCTCGACCTCGATTTCCTGCGCAGGCTCGATGCCGGCGGTCCGACGCAGGCACTCCCGGATGATGCCGGCCTTGGCGGCGAGTTGCGCCGGGTAGCGCAGGTGCGCGAAGTCGGCCGCTCCGCTGCGGGCCAGGGCGGGATGGGGCGGCTCGATGCGATCCGGCCCGGGCTCGACCACCTCCACGATCTCGGCCCAGGCCACCGCACCACGGTTGCGGGTGAGCCGAACCCGCAGGCGGTCGCCCGGGGCCGCGCCGGCGACGAACAGCGTGCGGTTCGGGGAGTGGGCGATGGCGTCGCCCCCCGCGACGATGCGCTCGGCCACGGTCTCGATGATGCCGGGGTCGAGCCTGGCGGGTGCGGGTCGGCGCGGCATGGCGGGTCCTCGCGGTCGTCTGGCGGGAAGCAAAACCCCCGCCGGCAACGTGCGCCGGCGGGGGCTCGGGACCGGGAGACGCTCAGGCGGTCTTCAGGGCGGTCCGCATGCAGCGGGTGCAGACGTTCACCTTCTGCGCCACGCCGTTGACGATCATGGTCTTGCGCTGCACGTTCGGCTTGAACATGCGGTTGGTGCGCCGCTTGGAGTGGCTCACGTTGTGACCGAACACGGTCGTCTTTCCGCAAACATCACACTTGCCGGACACGGCGGGTTTTCCTCCCGATACCAGAGACGTAGACGTGGCGTCGATGCGGGTCTGGCCGGTGGGCCGCCCGGCGGCACGAGGGCGCGGCTATTCCCGCCGCCATTCGAACGATGGGAAAATCTAGCACGTCCCACCCCTCCGCGCCACGCGAGGACGCCTCGCCGCTCGCCGGCGCCTCATTCAGGGTACGCTCTCCGCATGCCGGAACGGACCATCGCCATCGTCACCGACAGCACCGCCGATCTGCCCGCCGATCTGCGGCGGCGCTTTGGCATCGAGGTCGTGCCGGTCGAACTCCGCTTCGGCGAGGAGTCCTTCGCCGACGGCGTCACCATCGACGCCGACGCCTTTCTCGCCCGCATGCAGTCTGGAGGGCCGCCCCCGAGAACCGTCGCCCCGCCGGCGGACCGCTTTGCCGAGGCGTTCCGGCGCCTGGCGGAGCGCCATCAGGGGATCATCGCCATCGTCGGGTCCGGAAAACTCGGCAGCACGCTGGCCTCCGCCATGACCGCGCGGGTCGAGGTTGCAGGCATCGTGCCCGTCGCCGTGGTCGATTCCCGGTCGGCCTCCATGGGGCTTGGCTGGCAGGCGGTGCGGGCCGCCGAACTCGTGGCCGGCGGCGCGCCGCTGGAGGCGATCGCCGACACCCTCCGCGCCGAGACCTCCCGCTACGAGGTCATTTTCTTCGTCGACACCCTCGACCACCTGCGGCGTGGCGGCCGGGTCGGCCGCGCTGCCGCGCTGATCGGGCAGGCGCTCGACCTCAAGCCCCTGCTGCGGATCGATGAGGGGCAGGTCGTGCCGCTCGACCGGGCCAGGACCCATGCGCGGGCCGTGGACGCCCTGGTGGATGCCGTCGCCGCGATGGGCGCGATCGAGCGGGTGGCCGCCCTCCATGCCTCGGGCGAAGCCGAGGGCCGGGCGCTGGCTGGCCGGCTGGTGGCCGAACTGGGCCTGGACCCCGGGCAGGTGCTGGTGGCGAGGATCGGCCCCGCCGTGGCGACGCACATCGGGCCGGGCGGGCTCGGCGTGGCCGTCGCGGATCTTCCGGGGTGATGCGCCGAATCGGCACATTGGTGGCGCTTCGGCGGCCTGCGGTACACTCGACCATCTGATCAGATCATCCGTTCGCGAGACCACGGGCAAGCCGCATGGCAGGATCGCCGCCGCGCCGGACCAGCCAGTCAAACGCCAACGCGCCGATGCCGGAGGATCCGGTTGAGAGCGTCGTGGTCTGGCTCCGCCGGGAATGGACCGACGGCTGCCATGGGGGCATGCCGTTCCTGACCGCGCGCTCGCTGGCCGAGCGGCTGCGCCCGGTGGCCGCGTCGATCGAGGCCGGGCAGGCCGTCGCCGGCGTGCTGGATCGCATGGACGCCTATCGCGCGTTGCCGGCGGCCGACCGGCGACCGGAACTGGAGCGGATCGCAGCCGACGTCAAGGCGTTGCGGCCGCTCCTCGCGGCTGCCGAGGAGGCCGCTCCGCCGCTCGGCACGCTCGAGCGCGCGGTCGATCCCGCCCGCGCCGCCGCAAAGGCGACCGCCGTTCCCCCGGCTCCCGCGGCGTCCCCGGCCCGCGTTGCGCCGCCGCCGCCGCCGCTCGCCCTCGACGCACCGGTGACCGAGTTGCCGCGGGTCGGCGAGCAGGTGGCGAAGAAACTCCGGAAACTGCAGATCGAAACCGTGCGGGACGTGCTGCGGCACGCCCCCCGGCGCCACATCGACTACCGGAACGTCGTCCGCATCGGGCAGGCGCTGTTCGAGCCGGGCGTGCCGGTGACGGTCGCCGGGCGGGTGGTGGACATCCAGTTGCACCGGGGTCCGGGAACGCCCCGCGTGGTGGCGAAACTGGCCGATGGCAGCGGCTGGATCAAGGTCGTCTGGTTCAACCAGTACCTCGCGAACCAGATCTGGCCGGGGGACGAAATCGCGGTATCCGGCGAGCCGGAGTTCGGGTACGGCGCGATCCAGTTCACCGGACCGGAGTGGGAACACATCTCGGGACCGCGCGCCACCGGCCTCAACACCGGCCGCCTGACCCCCGTCTACCCGCTCACCGCCGGGGTCCACCAGAAGACCCTGCGGCCGCTCACCCGCGCCGCGCTCGACCGGTCCCGGTCCGCCATCCCCGAGATCCTGCCGGACGCGCTCCTGCGGTCCCTCGGTCTGCCGTCGATCGAGGAGGCCTACGAGTGGCTGCACTACCCGCCGACCCAGGCGGAGAACGACGCCGCACGGCGCCGCCTCGGGTTCGACGACCTGTTCCTGCTGACCCTTGGGCAACTGGTGAACCGGCGCAGCCGCGAAACCGCTCCCGCCCTGCCGCTGCCGGTCGATGCGGCGTTCCTCGACGCGTTCCTCCCCGCGCTGCCGTTTGCGCTGACCGGCGACCAGCGGCGCGCGCTCGACGACATCCTCCGCGACCTCGCGCTCGACCGCCCCATGGCCCGACTGGTGCAGGGCGACGTCGGCAGCGGCAAGACCGTGGTGGCCGCCGGGGCGATGGCCGCGGCTCGGGTCAACGGCGGCCAATCGGCGATGATGGCGCCGACCCAGATCCTCGCCGAGCAGCACGCGCGAGGCCTGGAGCAGCTTTTCGCCAACATGCCGTCCGCGATCCGGCCGCGGCTTGCCCTGCTCACCGGCAACACCCCGGCGCGGGAGCGGAAGCCGATCCTGGCCGGGCTCGCCGGCGGGGTCATCGACGTGGTGGTCGGCACCTCCGCGGTGATCCAGGACAAGGTCGTCTTCTCGCGGCTTGCGCTCTCGGTGGTGGACGAGCAGCACCGGTTCGGGGTGCGCCAGCGGGCGTCGCTGCCGGACCGGGCGAGCGGCGCCGTCCCGCACCAACTCGCGCTGACCGCGACGCCGATCCCGCGCACGCTCAGCATGATCCTGCACGGCGATCTCGAGGTGTCGATCATCCGCGAGCGCCCCCCGGGCCGGACCCCGGTCGAAACGCGACGCTACGTCGGCGCGCAACGGGACGAGGCCTATCGCCTCGTCCGCGAGCAGGTGGCCCTGGGCAGGCAGGTCTTCGTGATTTGCCCGCTCGTGGAGGCCAGTGAGGCGATCGAGGCGAAAGCGGCGGTCGAGGAGGCCGCGCGGTTGCAGGAGGAGGTCTTCCCCGACCTGCGGATCGCCGTGCTGCACGGCAGAATGAGCGGCCGCGAGAAGGACGAGGTCATGACCGCCTTCCGGGATGGACTCCACGATGTGCTGGTGTCCACCTCGGTCATCGAGGGGGGGATCGACGTGCCGAACGCCACCGTCATGCTGGTCGAGGGCGCGGATCGCTTCGGCCTTGCCCAGTTGCATCAGTTCCGCGGCGGGGTCGGGCGGGGGGCGGCGCGCTCCTGGTGCCTGCTGCTGGCCGACGAGGCAACCCCCGAGGGCGAGGAGCGGCTCGCGATGATGTGCTCCACCGACGACGGATTCGCCCTCGCCGAGAAGGACCTCGAGCTTCGCGGCCCCGGCGACTTTCTGGGCACCCGGCAGAGCGGGCTGCCGGAGATGTCCTGGTCGTTCGACCAGGCCCTCGCCGAACCCGCCAGGGTGGCCGCCCGCGAGGTGCTCGACCGCGACCCCGACCTGTCCCGCCCGGAGCATGCCGCGCTGGCGGCGGCGCTGGAAGCCTTCTGGGCCACCAGGACGGGTGCGCAGGTGTAGGCGCGAGGGTCAGGGGGTTGGCGTGGTGGGCGCCGGCAGCCTGAGCGGCCCGTCCGGCGGCAGGAACCGCGGGCGGAGGCCGGCGACGCAGGTCGTGGCGGGGTCCCGGTCCGGGAACGCGACGAACGCGCGCACCACCTTCTCGGCGCAAGCCGAGTATTGCAACACGCCGTGGCCGGACATCGGCATGTCCACGAACACCGCGTTCGGCAGCGTCACGAGGGCCGTCTTGCTCCAGCTTGGGGGCGTCTGTCCGTCATAGCTGCCGGCAAGGAGCAGCGCGGGCACGCTGGTCCGCACCGGCAGGTTCTCCGCCGGGTCCGGCGCCGCCAGCGGCCACTGCTCGCAGATCGCGAACTGGGCCGCCGCCTCGGCGAGCCCCGGTGCGGCGAGTTCCGGGATCGGCTGGGCGCGGGCCACCTCGACGGCGGCTTCGAGCCGTTCGAACGGGACCTCCTCGTTGCAGGCCACCGACGAGAAAAGGTGCGGGTTGAGCGACCAGGCGTAGGGGTCCAGCGCATCCGCGTTGGACCGCATCCGGGCAAAGAGCGCGGCGACGTCGGCGTCGCTGAGGTCGGATACCGCTTTCCGGAGCGTGATCCTCGCCTTTGCTCCCTGCCTCCCCGGGAACGACCGGTCGACGAACTCCTCCAGCGTCGCGCGCTCGTGCGGGAGTTTGCCGAGGAAGATGGTTCGCAGGGCGATGTCGGCGGCCTGTCCGGACGGGAGAGCGGCGACCTCCCGGGTGAAGGCCTCCACGAAGCGCCCGCTGGCTTCCGAGCCCGGGTTCTCCCCGCTGGCGAGCCGGGCCGCCAGTTGCACCACGGCCGCCCGGACCTCGTCGATGGTCCCGGCGGCGTCATTGGCAGGCGGCGAAGCCGGCGCGGGCGCATAGCCCAGGATGCGGCCGGTGACGATGGCCTCCCAGGTTTCCGTCCGGCCCTGCTCGAGCTCGGCCACCATGCGCGGGATGTACGGCGCCGCCTCGACGTTGACAGACAGGTCCTCCATCACTCCGATGACCTCCGGCGACGCCACCGGTCCCAGCGCGGAGACCGCCGGGTTGGCGTCGAGGAGGGGGAGCAGCGCTGCGAACCGTTGCCCCAGGCCGGGATACCAGCGGTTGCAGTCGGTGTCCCGCCGGCAGCTCGCGAACAACTGGATCGCCACCTCGGGCAGCAGCGCCGGGTACTGCTCGAAGCCGTTGATCTGCGGCGGAAAGACCGAATCGAGGACCATCGAGCGGAGTCCGCTGTCCGGGAAGTCGCGGGCGATGGTCAGCGCCAGCCTGGTGCCATAGGAAATTCCGTACAGGTTGAAGGTGTCGTATCCGAGCGCGACCAGCAACGCCCGCGTGTCCCGCGCGCTCGATCCGGACGTGGAGCGGGTCAGGTCGATGACCGCGCCGGCGAACTGGCCGGCGCATCGCTCGCTCGCCGGCCCGAGTTCCTCGCGCGCCGCCTGGAGGAGCGCCCGGGCATCGGCGCTGGCGGGCATCACCGCCTCCGGGGCGCCCGGGCCGGGTTGCTCCGGGGCCAGCAGACCCTCGACCGAGAGGGCAAGCAACTGGTCCATCGTCCAGTCGTTGCAGCGGAGCGGGGTCGAAAAGGCGGCTCCGCGCTGGTCGAACAGGAGGATGTCCCGGTCCTTGCGGAGCGGGGCGAACAACTGGCTGGAGGTGAGAATGTCGGCGAGCGCGCTGCCGCCGGGGCCGCCAGCCAGGTAGACCCCCGGGTCGGGCAGCGGGCTGCGGGACTCGGCGCGGAGGATCGTCCAGGAGATGGCGATTCGCCGCCCGTCGGGGCGGTCCCAATCCTCCGGAACCTCGAGCACGCCGCAGGTGATCTTTCCGAGCAGGGGGCGGGGGTCATCGCCGGTGGCCGCGAGCATCGAGCAGTCGGTCCCGGTCAGCGTCACGGCATCGTCGGCCCGGGCGGGGGAGTGGGGAACCATCGCCGCCTGCAGGGCGAGGACGGCGGCGAGGATCACGAGGAGTCGGGCGCGCATGAAATCCTCGGCTGGGTGAACCGGACGTGCCGGCGCGGCGC
>JBJTKE010000560.1:0-3920 GCA_046096285.1 Chloroflexota bacterium | reverse complement strand
GCAGCAGCACCCTCTTCCCCGGCCCCTTGCCGCCGCGGATCAGCCCGGTGACCCCGGTCCCCGCAATGCCGGTGCGGATGTCCTCGACGCCCAGCGAGCGCAGCCGTTCCGCCACGATTCCCGAGGTGCGCACCTCCTGGAATCCCAGTTCGGGGTGTTCGTGGAAGTCCCGCCGGTCTGCGATCGCGCCCGGCATCAACTCGTCGATGGACTCCCGCAGCCTCGTGATGGTGACCATGCGGCCTCGCTCCTCCCATGTCACGCGTTCCGGCGATGCCGTGACGATACCAGACCGCGGGCGGCATCCGTCGGACCGCCCGCCTCCCCCGCGGGATGCCGTCTCGACGCGCGCCGGCACAGCGGTCAGGGAACGCCCTGCGGTAGCATCCGCCCAAGCGGAAGGAGCGGCCATGTCGCCGGAGCGGATCGTTCTCACCGAGCAACGCGCCACCGAACTGGCGCAGGAGGCTGTCGAACGCGCCGGCGGTGCGCGGATGATCTACCGCAGCCCGCGGCAGGCCTTCAGCGCCCAGTCGAAAACCATGTACGACATCGACGGCGTCCCGGTCGAGGTGCGTTGGGGCGAAATCAGCAGCCCCGCCATCGTCACCGCTGGCGGTTACGTCTTCGAGATTCTCGACTGGGGCATCGAGGTGCTCGTCCGGCCTCCGAAGCCGAGAGACCCCGCGCCCGGGAGTCAGTGACCGCGCGGGTCCTCCCCGCGCCCGGAACGCGAGTCCCGTAGCCTGCCGAGCGCCTCATGGCTCCACCGCCGCGAGGCTGGCGTGTCGCCGGGGTCCTGCACGTGCCCCTGGCCCGGTGCTGGCGCAGGCGGCGTCGATGAGGTCGCCTGCGCGGCCGCGCCGGTGGCCGAAGCCGAACCGGAGCCCCGCATCCACCGCCATCCCGGAGCGGCTCCCGCCCGCCCGGCCTCGCGCCGCGATTCCAGCCATTCCGACAGCACCACCTGGATGGCCGCGGCGAACGGAATCGCAAGGATCGCCCCGGATATCCCGAGGAACTGCGTTCCGGCCAGGATCGCCAGGAAGACCGTCATCGGCGACAGGCCCACCGCGCCGCGCATCACCCGCGGCACCAGCACCGTGTTCTCCAGGAGTTGCAGCCCCGCCGCGAACAGGGCCACCAGCAACGCCTTGTCCCACCCCTGCGTCAGCGCGATGATGAACGCCGGGATCGCTCCCAGCCACGGCCCGAGGATGGGGATGATCTCGGTCAGTCCTGCCCACAACCCGAGGAGCGGCCAGAACCGCACCTCCAGCAGTCCGTAGCCGGTGGTTGCCACCAGCCCGATCACCAGGCACAGGATCAACTGGCCGCGCAGCCAGTCGCCGACCTTCCCCTCCACGTTGTCCCAGATCCGGGCGGCGCGCACCCGCTTCTCCGCCGGCAGCTCGTAGATCACCAGTCGCCGCAGCCAGGTCTTTTCCGTGAGGTAGTAGAACGAGATCACCAGCACCGTGAGGATCGACACGATCCCGCCGCCGATGCCGGTGATGAACCCGATCGCCGCGTCGCTCGGGAACGGGATCGGCAGCGCGCCGCCACCCGCGCCCGACCCCGGGTTGTCGATGAACCGGATCGCCTGGGTCAGCGCGTCCGCGCCCGGCCCGTTCAGGATCGCATTGGAACTGGCCGCCCAGGCGTCCCGCAGCGCTGCAAGTTGCCCCGGCGCCTGCTCCCGGAAGATCTGCGCCTGCTCCCGGATCACCGGCGCCAGCGCCGAAAACAGCAGCGCCACCACCCCGATCAACGCCACGTACACCAGCAGGATGCCCAGCGGCCGCGGCACCTTCCGCCGCTCCAGCAGGCTCACCGGCCGGTCGATGATCGTGGCGAACACCAGCGAGAGCGCCACCAGCACCAGCAGCAACTGGACCTGGTAGAGCATGTAGGCGACAAACAGGGTCAACAGCAGCGTGACCGGGGTCAGCCCGGGCCGCCGCTCGGGAACCGGCGCTGGCTCCGGCGTCGGGGCCGGTCGCGGCGGCTGGGTGGTGGCCGCGGGCGTCGGCAGTCGCACGCCGCGCGCGTCCGGACCGCCCCTCGGACCCGGGGTCGTCACCGGCGGCCTCCTAGCCGCGTTCGGGAAGGTTCGCCGCCCGCCACAGCGCCGGATCGAAGGCATCCACCTTCTTGCGGCGCTCGTCGTCCGGCAGCAGATTGAACCTGGTCGGGAACGAGAACGCTTCCTTGCCTCCCAGCGTCACGCGCCGCGCCACGCCGAACGGCTTGTTCACCGCGAAGATCTCGCGGGGCGGGCGGGAAATCGCCTCTGCCTGGAACCAGCCATGCTCCGGGCACCGGCCTGCGTGCATCTGCCACGCGAGCCCCGAGGTGACGCCGCCGAGGTCCCGGATCATCGGGTCCACGTGGTCGCCCCCGCAGACGGGACAGCGGAGCGGCGTCCGCGCCTGCACCCGGTCGCGCTGGAACGTCTGGCTGCTCCGGTGTGCTTCTGGCTCCGTCAGCGCGGGAGAGTGCGGCCGCGCGGGGAGTCGTCCCCGCAGGCAGTGTAGCACCGGCTCCGGGGCCCCGTCCGGGTGGCGCGGCGCGGTTTTCGCCCCGCTCGTGGATAATCGCGGGCGACCGGCGGCCCGACCGCCGGTTGCCGATTGCCGGTTGCCGCCGAACCGTGGAGGATTGCACCGTGGCCGACCAGGAACTCATCGACGGGCTGATCGCCACTTACCGCGAACTGAACATGCGGGTCCGCCCGCTGCCCGAGGACCGTCTCCGCCTCGACACCGGGTCCGGCTCGGTGCGCGACGTCATCAAGCGCCTGCGTGACCAGGAGTTGAGCTTTTCGCAGGCGCTGAAGGATTCCTTGCTCGGCATCCCGATGCCGGACGTCCTCGAAGGCGAACCGCCCATCGTCGCCCCCCATGCCGCCGATGAGCGGACCGCCACCATCCTCGCCCAGTTCGGCACCGCCCGCGAGTCCACCCTCGCCATGCTCCGGGCCCTGCCGGCCCTCGAATGGAGCAAGGCGATGGACGGCGGCGCAACCGTTCACTCCCGCGTCACGGCCCTCGCCGCCAACGATCGCCGGGTCCGCGAGCGCCTCGTCCAGTTGCTCGGTTCCCCGGCCTGATCCGTCCTCTGCCGCCGCCGTCCGCGCCCGCGGCCCATCCGGCTACGGGCGCGACGGCCGCTCTCCCAGCGTGACCTCGACCGTCCGCTCCCGGCCGTCGCGGTTCACGGTCACCGGGATGGCGTCACCAGCCGCGAATCCGAACAACGCCTCGGTGAACGTGGTCTGGCCGTCGATCGCCTGGTCCCCCAGCGCGGTCACGATGTCGCCCGACCGCAACCCGGCGGCATCGGCCGGTCCTCCCGGCACGAGGTTCTCGATGAACGCCCCATGGGACACGGGCAGCCCGTACACCCGCGCCGTCTCCGGGGTGATCGAGACATACTCGATCCCCAGCCACGGGTAGGCGATCCGCCCGGACTCGATCAGCGCCGCCGCGATCCGCGCCACCGCGTTTGCCGGAATCGCGAAGAACAGCCCCTGCGCTGGCAGGCCATCCGGCGTCGTCGGGATGCCCAGCGTGTTCACCCCGATGACCCGCCCCTGCAGATCGAACAGCGGCCCCCCCGAGTTGCCGGGATTGATCGCCGCGTTGTGCTGGATCAGGTCCGAATAGGCGGCGTCGCCCCGCGCCGCTCCCGGGAAATCGCGGCCAAGCGCGCTGACGATGCCATCGGTCACCGTCCCGGTGAACTCGCCCAGCGGCGACCCGATCGCCAGCACCGGCTGACCCGGCCGCAACGCCCCGGAATCCCCGAACGCCACGAACGACGGCACCGGCGGCTCGATCCGGACCACGGCGAGATCGGACAGCGGGTCCGCCCCCACCAGGTCCGCCTCGCGCACGCTGCCGTCGGACAGGATCACC
>JBJTKE010000559.1:0-23841 GCA_046096285.1 Chloroflexota bacterium | reverse complement strand
GTGAACTACTTCTAGATGCCGCGCCGGGCCCGCCCACGTGGACGGCGACGCTGCCGTGCTCAGTCCACCGCCTCGACGAATTCCTCGGAGACGAACCCGCGCGCGCCGGAAATGGGCTCCTTGACCGGGATCCAGCCGTCCGCGGAGTCGTTGGTGACCTCCAGATCGGCGCCAGCGGGAAGGATGCCGACGATGGGCGCGTCGATCGAGGGTTCTCCGCGAAGGTTGAGGTCGGCGATTGGGCGGACGGTGTCGCCCTCGAGGTAGGTCGGCGTGATCTTGCCGTCCTGCTCCCTTGCACCCTCTGGCCGGTCGGCGTAGACGTAGGAGAGGGCACGCTCGCCCTCGTCCCGGATCCAGGCCAGACCATCGACGCCGGAGCCGTTCTGCTCGGCGAGCGCCACCGGGAGTTCCCGCTTGGCGCCGGTTTCATCGATCTGGCCCTCGATGTTGCCGCAGGCGACCGAGGTCTTCGGGTCCCGGGGGTCGATGCGGATGTCGATCGCGTGGTCGGTCGCGCGCAGGTCGTCCAGGCTCGAGTTGACCACGGTCGCGCTGAAGTCGGTTGGGTCCTCGGGTGCGCCCGCCGGGGCGTCGCCGCTTGGCCGTTGCTCGGACCCGACATCGATCAGCGGGAACTCCGCCTCTGCGCCGAGTTTGCCGCAGCGACCCTTGAAGATGCCCGCGGGCAGCGGATCGGAGCCGACCATGCCGCCGATTCCGCCCTCTGGCGTGGCGCTGGCCGCCGGTGTGGGATTGGGCCGTGGGCTCGGCTCGGTAGCGCCGGAGTCCGGTTGCCCGCTGGCGGCGGGTTGGCCGCTGATGACGGCAGGCCGGGCGGGCGTGGGCATCGGCTGCTCCACCAGCGGGGGCGCATCGAGGCGCGCTCCGCCGACCGGGGGATAGGAGCAGATGTTGTTGAGACAGATCAGCCCGGCGGGGCAGTCCGCGCCGCGCGAGCAGATGATCGCGCCGCCGGCGGTGGTGACCGGGCCGACCTCGCCGGCGTCGAAGGCCCGGCTGAGCCGCGGCGCGGCGGCGGTGGCGACGAGCGCGGGGATGGCGGCCAGCAACCCGCGGCGGGTTGCCAGCCTGCGGGGAGCCGCAAGCGACCTGGCAATATCGTCGAACGATCGCGGGTCCATGCGATGACGCTCCCGGGTGACGCCCGGCGTGACGCCGGAGGCAGCGAATCCGATCCGGCCACGGACGGAAGGGACCTGAAGTCCTGTCCGGACACGACCGTTCGCAGCCCAATCTACCGGGAGACGCCGGGAATGCAATGCTGGGCATGACCCGAAAAGAACCCATACGTACGCGGTGTTTCGCAGTGGTCTGTGACCGGGAGTCGGCAGCAACGAGGAATTTCCCGGGGATCGCGCCGGTTGCGTACGTACATCCGGCGTGCGGAGCGCGCCGATCTTGCCACCCCGGCAGGACGGTGTGGCTCGCCGAGCTGTACGGTCACCCGCCCGGGATCAGGACGTTTGGGCCTCCGCGGCGAGCACGCGATGGGCGACGGGGCACTCGAAGCAGCGGCGCGGGGCGCAGAGCGCCGTGTCGAGGTGCATCAGGCCCTGCATGCCGCGGCCACCCAGTTTGCCGATCGGCGCTCCCCCCGAGACCTGCGCCAATGCGCGCCGGGTGACCGCGTTGCCTTCCGGCGCGGGCAGGGATTCCCACGCGCGGGAGGCGGCTTCCGAAAGGGCGTGGTCGCCGACCGATTCCGAGAAGGCGATGGCGAAGGGCAGCAGGGAACTCGCCACGATGTCGCCCGCGCGGTCCTCGCCCACGCCGGGGGAGGCTGGAGGAGCGGCGAGGCCGATCAACGCGCGGGCCGGGTCGTGCCCCTCGCGCAGCGACGCGGTCAGGGCGGCCAGCAGGCCGCCGAGGGGGTGCGATCCGGCGGCGATCGCGGCGGCGGCCGCGATCCTCGCGGCAGGATGGTTGGCCGGGCGGGCGCGCCGTGGGCCGGGCAGACCCTGCCTCCAACCGCCTGGACCCGCGCCCGCCTCCCGCCACAGGGCCTCGATCCGGGAGACGTCCGCCGCGTTGAACCGGGCGAAGGCGGCCTCATCAGGGGCGAACGGCAGATAGCCTGCCGCGCCGAACAACAGGGCCCTCGCCAGATCGAGCCGCAGGGCAGGGGGGCGGGAAGCGAGCGCGGCATCGATGACGCCGACTGGCATCAGCGCCGCAAGCGCCCGCATCGGTTCGCGGTTGGCGGTGAAGCCGAGGCCGTCGAGGAGTTCCGACCAGAGCGTCTCGGCGGCCGGTTCGTTGGTGAGCCGGGCCTCGATGCGGGCGGCGCGGGCCGCAAGCCTGCGGTCGCCGAGGGTCCAGAGTGCCTCGCGAATGGCGGCGGGGTCGTGTGCGGACAGGTCGGGCGCGCAGGCCGTACCGCCGAAGCGCGCCCATGACTCGCGCCCGATGCCGACCTCCGGGAGGCGGGCCGCCGCATCCTCCGGCAACCGGACCACCGGGATCGTCGCACCGTCGAGGGTGCGCGCCGGCGGCCCTCCGCACTCGAGCACCACATGGAGGATGACCTCGTTGTAACGGGGGTCGCGGTGGTGGCCGTGTTCGTGCCAGCCGCGCTCGTGGAGGTGCATCTCAACGGCGCCGGTGCGCAGGTCGCTCCCGCCGAAGACCAGCATGGCCCCGGTGAAATCGGGCCCGAAGCCGTGGCTCCAGACTCCCCGGTGGACCACCTCCACCTGCTCCCCGGAGGCGGCCCTGAACGGCCCCGGCAGCAGCCCGCGATGCCAGGCAAGGCTCAGCGCGAGTTCGGATACCCCTGCGGCGGCCATCGCGTCCTCCCTGCGGGACCCGGCGGAGTGCCGGGAGCATACCGCGAGAGAGGCGAACCGGCTGGCAGGATGCCGCTGGCTGCCGGCGATCAGACCTGGAACGTGCCCCGGTCGATGGGCGGCAGGCCGGCGTTGGCGCGCTCGCGATCGCTGCGGAACTGGTCGACCGCGGCCTGCAGGGTGCCGAGCGCGAGCGTGGCGCAGCGCACCCGGCTCTTCACGATGTCCTCGCCCATCTCCTCGACCATTGTCGGCAGGCCGAGTTCCCTGACCTCGTCGAGGGTCATGCCCCGGGCCATCTCGGCGAGGATGGAACCGCCGGCCTGGCTGATGGTGCAGCCCTCGCCCTCGAACGAGATGTCCTCGATGCGATCGCCCTCGCCGACCTTGAGGTACATCGTGATCAGATCGCCGCACCCCGGGTTTCCGCCCCCGAGTTGTATGTCGGCGTCCTCCATGCGGCGCTTCGACCGCGGATGCTGGAAATGGTCGAGCAGGTGGTCGATGTAGGCCTGACGGTCCATGGGCGGCTCCTGTGCGCGGCTACCGGCCGGAAAGTATGCGCGAGGCGTCAGCCTGAGCGCGTTCCTCCCGAACGGAGGACCGTCCCGGCCAGCGCAGCCGGTCGCTCCGGCCACGGCCCGGCATCCGGATCGAGCCGGATCAGCCTGCTGTTGCGACGGAGCCACGTTTCCTGGTGGCGGACGTAGCGCCTGGTGTCGGCGGCGATGGCGGCGATCCCTTCGGCGAGCGCCTGGTCGCCCCGGATGAACGGCAGCAACTGCCGGTAGCCGATGCTCGCCATGGCAGGCGCGGTCTCGGGAACGCCCGAGGCCAGCAGTCCGCGGATCTCATCCACCAGGCCCTGCCCGATCTGATCGGCGATGCGGCGGTCGATCGCCGGGTAGAGGAGGGAGCGGTCGCGGAACAGGCCGAGTTCCAGCGCGCGCCAGCGGGGATCGCCCTTGCCCTCGAGTTCTGACATCGGGGACCCCGTGGCGTCGTGAATCTCGAGCGCGCGGATGATCCGGCGCAGGTTGTTCCCGCTGCGCGCGGCGGTGACCGGATCGGCCGCCCGCAGCCGTTCCGCGAGCGGCGCGATCCCGGACCGGGCGGCTTCGGCCTCGAGTTCGGCCCGGAACCCGGGGTTCGGCGGCACGCGCGGGATGCGCCAGTTCTCGACCACGGCATTGACGTACAGCGGCGTGCCCCCGGCCAGGATCGGCAGCCTGCCCCGGGCGTTGATGTCGTCGATCGCCGCGAACGCCAGGTCCTGGAAGCGGGCCAGCGACATGTCGCCGTCCGGGGGCAGGATGTCGATGAGGTGGTGGGGAACGCCCCGGCGCTCCGCCAGCGAGGGCTTGGCGACGCCGATGTCGAACCCGCGGTAGAGGTACCGGGAGTCGGCGTTGACGACTTCGCCGCCGAAGCGCAGGGCGAGTTCGATGGCGAGGGCCGTCTTGCCGGTGGCGGTCGGACCTGCCACCACGACGATATCCGGCAGACCGGCGAGCGGCGGCGCGGGGCCGCCGGATTTGTTGCGGTCACTCATGCGGCTTATTATGGCCGGGAACGCTTCAGGCCCGTCCGCCCCCGGGCGGCGGCCGCGGAAACCCCGGGAGCCTGCCAGACGTGCTGCGAATCCTGCTCTCCCTGCTGAAGATGGCGACCGTGGCGGCGCTGGCGGCGCTGGTGCTGCTGGGCGCGGCGCGGTTCTTCCAGTTCGTGACGGACGCCGCCAAGCCGGACGACCTCGGCAAGCGGATCCAGATCACGATTTCCGAGGACGAGGACGAGGGCGAACTGGCCTCGCTGCTGCGCGAGGCCGGGCTGATCAAGTCCGAGATGCTGTTCCGCACCCAGCTCAGGTTCGGCGGCGGCTCGCTGATGCCGGGCACCTACACGATCGTCAAGGGGATGAGCCAGCCCGAGATCATCGCCATGATCTCGGGCGAGCAGGTGGTGGTGGCCGAAGCGCCGTCGGAACCGGAGTCCTTCCCGATCACCGTGCCCGAGGGATACCGGATCGAGCAGATCGCCGAACTGTACGAGGAGAAGGGCGGCGAGGGCGGATTCGACGCCTTCATGGACGCGGTGGCCACGGTCGACCGGAGCCAGTTCGACTTCCTCGCCGACCTCCCCGCCGAGGCTCCGCTGGAGGGGTACCTGTTCCCGGACACCTACACGTTCTCCGCGGTCGACCCGATGGCGAACGTGGTGGCCATGCTCACCAACTTCGGCAACCGGCTCGACCCCGAGATGCGCGCGCGGGCCGTCACCGCCGGCATGAGCATCCAGCAGGTGGTGATCTTCGCCTCGCTGGTGGAGCGGGAGGCGGTGATTCCGCCGGAACGCCCGATCATCGCCGACGTCTACCTCAGCCGCTGGCAGCAGGGCTGGCGGCTCGACGCCGACCCGACCGTGCAGTACGTGCTCGGGCAGCGCGGGGAGTGGTGGCCGAAACTGACCGGCGAGGACCTCTTCGCGGCGAGCCCGTACAACATGTACCAGAACGACGGTATTCCGCCGGCGCCCATCTGCAACCCGGGGCTCGCCTCGCTGCAGGCGGTGCTGTGGCCGGCCGAGACCGACTACATGTACTTCGTCGCCAAGGGCGACATCGGCGAGCACGCGTTCGCCGTCACCTACGAGGAGCAGCAGGCGAACGTGGATGCCTACCTCAACAACCCCGGAGAGTAGCGCGGCCGGACGCATCCGCGTTGGCATCATCGGCGATCCGGTCGCCCATTCGATCTCCCCGGCGTTCCAGCAGCCCGCGCTCGATGCCGCCGGCATCCCGGCCACGTTCGAGAAGTGGCACACCCCGCTCGCCGGGTTGCCCGCGCGGGTCGCCGCGTTGCGCGAGCCCGGCGCGCTCGGCGCGTGCGTCACCGTTCCCCACAAGATCAACGTCATCGCGCTGCTCGACGAGATCGCGGAGAGCGGCAGGCTGGCCGGCGCGGTGAACACCATCGTGGCGCGCGACGGCAGGCTGATCGGCGAGAACACCGACCATCACGGCTTCCGGACGTCGCTGGCGGAGAGCGACCCCGCCGCCGGAACCCGTCCCGCGCTCGTGCGGGGGGCGGGCGGCGCGGCGCGGGCGGTGGTGCTCGCGCTCGCCGACCTCGGCGTGCCGCGCATCGTCGTGGCGAACCGCCGCCCGGAGCGCGCCGAGGCCCTCGCCGACGACCTGCCGGGGGTCTCGCTCGAACTCTGCGCGATGGATGACGCCTCGCTCCGGCGGGCGCTGCCGGGGGCGGGGCTGCTGGTGAACGCCACCTCGCTCGGCTGGCATCCGGGAGAGACCCCGCTCGATCTCTCGCTGCTCGGGCTGATGCCCGGCGGCGCGTTCGTCGCCGATCTCACCTATCGCGACACCGACCTGCTGCTGGCCGCCCGGGGCCGTGGATTCGGCACGCTCGACGGGCTGGGCATGCTCGTTCACCAAGGAGCGCGGCAGTTCTCCCTGTGGACGGGACGTGACGCCCCGCTTGCCGTGATGTGGGAGGCGGCGCTCGCCGCCCGGGCCGCCCGGGCCTGATTTCCGGGCCGGACGCGGCCCCGCAGCCCCATCGCCTACCGCGGGGCAGAAAGATCGGCCCCGCGCAGCACCCGCAGTTCGGTTGCCGGACTCTCGTCGTCGGGCTGGTGCATGTAGGCCACCCAGACCGCCCCGCTCGAGGAGATCGTCACGGCGGCGCGCGCCTCGAGCCCTTCCTCGGCCGGGCTGATGGTGACCGGCTCGCTTGCCGCGCCATCCCTCCCGATCCGAAGTGCGCCGATCTCCACGTTGCGGTTGCGCCCGCTGTTGAAGACCACCACCAGGCCGCCCTCGGCATCGAAGACGGTGTCCGGCATGTAGCCGAAATCGCCGGTGGCCACCGACTCGGGGGCCGACCAGGCATTGGCGCCCGCGGCAAGCCGGTACAGGCTCAATGCGTTGACGCCCTTGCCGAAGTCCCCGGAGAGGAGGGCGAGGTTGCCATCCCGGTCGCGGGCAAGATCCACCAGCCTGCCGCCGATGTCGCCCTCGCTGTCGGTCAGCACCGGCGTGGCCTCGGACCACGGCGCCGCCGGATCGGCCAGCGGCCTGCTGGCCCACAGTACCGCCGTCGGGGTTCCCATGGCGTCCTCGCCGGTGCGGGAGTAGACCGACCACACCGCCACGAGGCGGTCGCCGCTGACGGCCAGATGCGGCCAGCCGACGACGACGGTGTCGTCCGGGCGGGGCAGGACGAGTTGCGGGGCGCTCCAGGCGCCGTCCGCGAGATCGCTCGAGAAGAGGTCACCGTTGGCGGGGTGGGCAGCGCGAAGGTCCACGGATGCCCGCCGCTGGTCTCGCCAGATGACGTGGGGAACGCCATCCTCGTCCACCGCGAGGGAGGACATCATCTGGAATCCGGCGGCCTCGTCGGGGGCGATGGGGACGGGTTCGGTCCAGCCGGTTTCGCCGTCCGAGCGCAGGTAGACGAGTTTGCTGGAAGGGCCCGCGCCGGCGACCGCGGATGAGAACACGACGTGCACGACGCCGTCGCCATCGACCTCGGCGCAGGGGGCGAACTGGGTTTCGTCGCCCGGCATGGCCTCGGCCGGGCGCCAGACCGCCGCGACCGGATCGTAGCGGGAGGCGTAGACCTTGCGCGGGCCATAGCCCTCGCGGGCGCGGGCCTGGGCGCCGAAGAAGATCCAGGCGCCGCCGTCCGGGGTGGTGGCGATCGCGGGAACCCAGTCGACGAGCAGGTGGTACGGCTGGATCGAGTCGCCATCGAACAGACGCAGCACGTCATAGCTGGGTTGCGGGCCGAGGCGGCGGGCGGCGTCGTCGGCGGGCGCCGGTTCGGGGGTGGCGTCCTGGGCCGCCACGGCGGCGAGTTCGTGCCGCGCGAGGATCGTGCCCGCGGCGGCGGCAAGTGCGGAACGGCGGCTCACGGGCATGGCGTCGAAACTCCAGTCGGTGCGGTCCCCGCGCGGGGCCAGCGTAGCGCGATCAGGGGGCCGCGGCGAGTCCGGGCTGGGCGATGTAGCCCGAGGTGGCGGGGTCGTCGGCGAGGGCCACCGGGAACCAGGCGAACCCGTCCGCCTCGACCGCCGGGCCGGTGATCGTGACGAGCACGCCGGCCTCGAGTTCCGCCACCACGGCGGCCGACGTGGAGGGTCCGCCGCGCAGCCTGACGCCAGCCTCGGCGGTGATCGCCTCCGAGGCCCCGTCGAGGGCGGCGGCAACCGGGGTGGCCAGCGTCGGCGGGGGCGTGGCGGGGCCTGCCGCGGCCGCCGCCGCGCGGGCGGCCACCCCGAACCGGATCACGCTCGCCGAGCCCTGCTGCGGATCGCGCGGCAGGTCGTTCATGCCGCCGGGGAAGAAGGCCGCGTCGCCGGCGGCAAGGGTCTGCTCGACGCCAGCCGCCGATCTGACCTCGGGTTCGCGGCCGGTGCCGGAAAGCTGGTACTCCCCGCCGAGCAGGGTGAAACCAAGTTGCCCGGCCTCGACGGCCACCAGTGCCGGCCCGGGCCACCCGGGCAGGGCGTCGCCGGGATCGAGTTCCAGGGCGTCGATCTGGACGGTCAGCGGCGCTTCAGGCCATCCCGGGGCCGCGGCGTCGCCGAGGATCACCGAGGAGACGCCTTCCATCGCGTCGGCGCCCGGAGCGCCGTTCACCCACTCGGAGCCGGGTGGCCGCCCGGAACCGGCGGGCAGGACGACCACGGTGAGCACGGCGGCCGGGCGGTCGCCGTCGTTCCGGAATCCGAAGGGCATCCCGGCGGGGTAGACGATCTGGTCGCCCGGGGAAAGGTCGAAGGTGGCGCCGGAGGCCGGGATCTCGACGGGAGCGCCCGACGCGGAGGAGACCGCCGCGCCGCCGCCGGTCTGGACCGTGAGCACGCCATGCTCGACGACGCCGAGTTCGGGGCCAGGGTGGCTGTGCATCGGCACCGAGGCGCCGGGTTGGAGCACGATCCGCACGAGACGGAGGAAGGCCGGGGGAGGAGGCAGTTCCGCGAGTTCCGCCGCCAGCATGGTGCGGGATGGACGGGGTCCGGGCTCCGGCGTGGCGGATTCGTCCTGCCTCGCCGCGACCAGCGGCCGCGACGCGCCGCCAGACGCGGGCAGCGCGACGAGCGCGAGGGCGAAGCGAGCGAGAGCGCGCCTGTTCACCGGAGCGGTTGCCTCCACGGTTAGCCCGACCAGTCCCACCTCGAGCGGCGGCAAGTCGCTGCTTTGCGGGTCGATATACTCTACGCCGCGCCGCGATGCTCGCGCCACCACCCAGCCGGGAGTCCGTGCGCGACGGAACCACGCGCGCGGCAGGACGTTACAGCAGGTGGAACGCGTCGACGGGTTCGTGGCGCGATGGAGCGGCCGTCCGCGGCGCCGGCCGGAGGTGGAGCCAATGAAGGTCCGTTCGCTGTTGTTCGCGGCCGTGGCCACCGGCGCGGTCGCGCTGTCCGGCGCGATGATGCCGGGTCGGCTGCCCGCGCCCGCCGTCGCGCAGGACGGGCTGCCCGCCACCCGCACTCCCGATGACGCCGCCCGGCTCGCCGACCTGCAAACCCGCGTGGCCGACCTGACCACGCAGGTCGCGGAACTCGGCGGGGCCGATCCGGCCGCGCTGGCCGGGCGGCTCGGCGGCGGGCGGTCCGGTTTCGATGCCCGCTTCGGCCCGCCAACCGCCTACCTCGGCCCCGATCTGCTGCAGTGGGATGCGCCGGGCCTCGGCCGGATCGTCGTCACCTTCGAACAGGGAGCGGCCACGGCCATCACCGCGCTCTCCCCGCGGGCCGCGGGGCGGCCGCTCGAAGAGCCCGATCCCGCCGACTGGACCCCGGCCCGCGCCGCCGCCGTCGCCGCCGACCTTGCCCCGGCCGATGCCGGCCTGCCGGGGACCGCCGCTGGCGGCGCTCCCGTGCACGCGGCGGCCAGCCCGGCGCGCCGCCAGGCTGGCGAGGGCGCCGCCACAGGCGCACGCCAGCCCGCGGGCCCGCGCGGCTTCAGCATCGCCTGGGCCGCTCCCGACCCCGACCACGTCGCGGGCGTGACCCTCACCGCTGGGCCTGCACTGGAGCCCGCCGCCCCGCCGACTCCCGAACGGGCCGGCCGCAGCACGCGCGGTGCGAACGCCGTCGCCAACAGCAGCCTCGGCGGGTCCGTGTCGGTCAACGGCCTGCGGATGCAGGCGCTCGACGTCGACCAGTCGCCCGCGCGGTCGCTGCCGGGCGGCGGGAGCGTCTCCGAACTGTCCATCGAGCTGGCGATCGGCAACCAGACGCGGAAGCCGGTCCGGTTCGAGGCTACCGATTTCGTGCTGGTCGATGCGGACGGCTACGAGTTGACCGCCTCCTGCCTCGGCCCGGAGCCATCGCTGGCGCAGGCCGAAGTGGCGAAGGGAGGGGAGGTCGACGGCTGGGTGACCTTCCTTGTCCCTGAGGGCTTCGCGCCGCAGCGACTGGTGGTGGTGACCGGGAACGCGCGGGTCGGGTTCACGCTGCGCTGAGGCGGTCAGCGGCCCAGCAGCGCCATGCCGACGGCCGCGCCGGTCACCGCGGCGATCACGTTCACCACGTCGTTGTCGACCCACGCCTGGCCCTTCACCAGGACGCCCGGCACGCCGCAGCCGTCGATCGCCCGCTCCGACGTCGCGCCGCAGGCAGGACAGCGGTAGACGGCCTGCAGGATGGCGCCCGCGAGGCTGTCGGCCACGGAGCCGGCGATCCCGGCCAGGGCGACGGCCGCCGCGCTTGCGGCCGGCGCTTGTGCAAAGCCGGGCAGACCCGGGCCGAGGGTGGCGGCGACCGCGATCAGCGCCGCCCCCAGCACCGACCCACCGGTGCCCAGCGGGGTGACGCCGCCGGACGTCCCACGCGGCACTGGCAGCCCGCTGACGATCGAGCGGGGCACCGACCGGCTGCGGCGCCCGATCTCGGTGGCCCAGGTGTCGGCGGTGACCGCCGCCAGCGAGCCCGCCAGCCCGGCCAGCCAGAGCGGGCGGCCGCCGGGATCGAGGGCCGCCATCAGCGCGCACAGGGTCGCGGCGCCGCCGTTCGCCGCCACCTGCACCGCGTCGCGCCGGGCGCCGCGCCGGGCGATGCGGTCCACCCCGCGGCTGGCCCGCGAGAGCAGACTGGAGGTCGTGAAGAACAGCACCAGCAGGGCCCCGGCGAGCCAGCCCCCGGCCCCGGCGACGATCGTGCCGGTCAGCCAGGCGGCCACCGCTCCCGACGTGGACAACGATCCGGCGCGCCGCGCCGCAAGCGCGATCGCCGCGGCCAGGACGGCGGCCGCCAGGGTGCGGGTGAGGGCATCGTTCACGAGGGGGACGTCCGATCCGTGATCGCGCGCGGGTGAACCGGGAGAAGTGGAATTCGCCAGCCTCACCGGGTAGGATGACGCACGATGCCCCTCTAGCTCAATCGGCAGAGCAGTGGACTTTTAATCCATTGGTTCAGGGTTCGAGTCCCTGGGGGGGCACCAGCAACCACCGTGACACCGGACGGACCACCGGAGTTCCCCTCCGGTCGGGTCTGCTTTGCCATGAAAACGACGAACTGCCCCAGCGCGCGATCCGGCGACGCTGCGGGAGTCCGAAGCGGCTGACCCCCGGGGCCGCGCGAGGGACCCGCGCGGTGACTCGCCGTCAGGGGTACACTCCCCGCATGAATGTGGCACGACACGCGGGAACCGACAGGGCCTGGTTGGCGCCTGACCGGGGGGAGGCCCTGTGAACCGGAGATCGTTGCTGGCCGGCGCCGCGGGAGCGGGGGCCACCGCCGCCGCGCGGCGGATGCGCGCTGGCGCCCAGGCCACCCCGGTCGCCTCGGAGCCGCCCGCGCTGCCAGCCACCCCGCGGGAACTCGATTTCTCCCCGTTCGAGTCCGCCCTGGCCGAGATGACCGAGTGGCGCAGGCATGAACTCGACGCCCTGATCCTGGAGGAGCCGTTCTCCGGGCTGCAGCGCCGGATGGATGCCGGGGACCTCTCCTCCGGGGATCTCGTCCTCTACTACCTCGATCGCATCCGCAGGCTCGACGCCGGCCGCTTCCGGTCGGTGCTCGAACTCAACCCGGACGCGCTCCTGCAGGCCCGGCAGCGCGATCTCGACCGGCGATCCGGGGAGAGCAGGGGCCTCCTGCACGGTCTCCCGCTGCTGCTCAAGGACGTCATCGGCTCCGGTGAGAACCTGGGGACCGCCGCCGGCGCGGCTGCGCTTGCCGGGGCCAGGACCGACCGCGACCCCCGGCTGGTCGGCGCCCTGCGCGAGGCTGGCGCGATCGTCCTCGGCAAGGCCAACCTCTCCGAGTGGTCCTACTGGATGGCCTGGTACGCCCCGAGCGGGTTCAGCGCGCTCGGCGGCCAGGTGGTCAGCCCCTACGGCGCGGACCTCGATCCGCTTGGCTCCAGCACCGGCTCGGCGGTGGCCGCCACCTGCTCCTTCGCGGCGGCCTCCATCGGCACGGAGACCTTCGGCTCGATCATCGCCCCGAGTTCGGTGGCGTCGGTGGTGGGCGTCTACCCCACGCCGGGCCTGGTCAGCCGCGACCGCACCCTGCCGATCAGCCATGAGATGGATTCGCCCGGACCCATCGCCCGGTCCGTCAGCGACGCGGCGGCGCTGCTGACCATCATGGCCGCCGAGCCGGACCTCGATGACCCGCTGGTCCGGCAGGCGTGGGGGCTGCATGGCGTCGACTTCAGCCAGCGACTCGACCGGGACGCCCTGCGCGGCAAGCGCATCGGCGTGCTCGGCGACGGGACCGAGGCCGGGCTCACGGCCCAGGAGTTGCCGCGCTGGCTCGGGCTTGCCGAGACGGCCGAGGTGCTGGCCGATCTGGGTGCGACCGTGACGCCGGTCCTTGCGCCGCCGTTCGCGCTGGCCGGGCCGGGATTCGAGCCGATGCTGAACCGGACCATGCGCGACGGCGTGGAGGCCTATCTCTCGGCCACCGGAGCGCCGGTGCGGACGATCGAGGAGATCGTGCGGTTCAATCTCCAGGATCCGGCCCGGCTGGCGCCCTACGGGCAGGAACGCCTGATCGCCTGTTCGGGGGCCGCCCTGCCGGCGGCGGAAGCGCGGGCCATCGCGGAGGGGAACCGGCGGCAGGCGCGCCGCTACATCGGCCGGATCATGGGGGAGAACCAGCTCGATGCCGTGATCGGGCCGGACAACATCCATGCGCTGATCTACCCGTTCGCGGCCCTGCCGGCGATCACGGTCCCCGGCGGCCGCAGCGTGGGCGAGGTGCCGTTCGGCGTCACCTTCTTCGGGCCGCCGCGTGGCGACGCCGAGGTGTTCGGGTACGCCTTCGCGTTCGAACAGGCGACCCGGTGGCGCATCCCGCCGCGGTTCGGGGTCTGACCCGGGGGCAGGCGGCGCGGGCCTCGGCGTCAGCTCAGGGGGGCGTCGCCGCCGTTGTTGCCGCCCCCGCCGCCCTGGTCGCCGCCGGGCCTGCCGCCGCCGCCGGGTCTGCCGCCGCCGCCGGGCACGCCACCGCCATCGACGGATGCTCCCGGACCTCCCTCGAAGGTGATGTTGCCGGTCTGGATGAAGAACGTGCCGTCCGCGTCCCGGATGTAGCCGATGTTCCCGTTGTCGTAGCCGAACGCGCCGGTTTCCGGGTCGTAGGAGATGTTGGTGTCGGTGTCACCGGCGTCGCCCCGGTCGCCGGCGTTGTTGCCGCCGCGAGCGTTGCTGTCATGCCCGGTCAGTTTGTCGGCGATTTCGCGCAACCGCTGGGCGGCGTCGCCGGCGCGGCCGCCGGTGGGGTCGTCGCGCCCGCCGTCGTTACGGTCGCCGGCGTTGTCGTTGTTGTTGTTGTCATTCCGGTTGTTTCCACGGCGCTCGGCGTCCACGCCGCCATCCTCGGCGGCAGGCCGGGAGCGGCGCATGACGGGTTCGCCCCCGATGTCGCCGAACGTGAACGACCCGCCGTCGGCGCTGGCCGACACCTGGCCGCCGTTCCCGGCGCCCTCCCAGTAGTCGCGGATGCCGTGGCCGGCGCGGTCGCCGTCGCCGCGGTTGCGGCGGGCCGCCTCGGCGGCAAGCGGGACGGCCGCCGAGGCGGCGGCGAGAATGGCCGCCGCGGCTCGTCTCGCCCGGTCGATGGTGGACATGCTTGCTGCTCGTCTTTCCGGGCCGGTCCGTGCCAGCCACGAACGTACGCTCCGCGCCGGGATTGTACAGGACGAGCCGCTCCAGCGCATTTTCCGCAATTGGCGGCCGCGGCGCTTCAGGGGCGCCGCTCCCGCTCGTGGTCCCGCAGCGCGGCCTCGGCGGCGTGGAATCCGCACATCCCGTGGACGCCCCCGCCGGGCGGCGTCGACGCGGAGCAAAGGAACATGCCGGAATCGGAGGTCGCATAGGGCGACCGCCACGGGTTGGCAGCGGCCAGCGCCGCGCCCGGTCCGGGCAGCTGGCCACCGATTGCGCCGCCTGGAAAGTTCGGGTTGAAGGCCGCGAAGCCTGCCGGGGTGGTGACGATCCGGTGCAGCACCCGGTCCCGGAAACCAGGGGCGAACCGCTCGACCTGGGCTTCGATCCGGTCGGTCATGTCGAAGGTTGCGCCTCGCGGCACGTGGCAGTAGACCCAGAAGGTCTCCCGTCCGGCGGGCGCCCGCGAGGGGTCGAACCGGCTCGGCTGCCCCGCCAGCAGGAACGGCCGCTGCGGGCACTTCCCGGTGACCACCTCCCACTCGCCGCGGGCGATGTCCTGCAGCGAGCCGCCGAGATGCAGGGTGCCTGCCAGCGCGCATTCCGGCGCCGTCCACGGAACCGGGCCGTCGAGCACGTAGTCGATCTTGAACGATCCTGGCCCCGGCCGGAACCGCCGCAACCGCCGCCGGCAGGCATCGGTGAGCCGGTGGCCGCCGATGGCCGCGGCCTGGGCGGGGTCGGTGTCCAGCAGCGTCAGGCCGCGCTCGGGCAGCATCGCCGGGGAGTCAATCTGGACGCCGGTTCGAATTGCGCCCCCGAGTTCTTCCAGGATGGCGGCCAGCGCGTCTGCCAGGCGCTGCGAACCTCCCTCCGCGAGCGGCCAGCCGTCGCGGTGCGCGCAGAGCCCGAGCACGAGACCGACCGCCGCCGAGAACGGCCGGTCGAGCCGCAGGAAGGAATGGGCGGCGAGCCCGGCGAACAGGGCGCGCGCCCGCTCCCCCGCGAACGCGCCGCGAGCCAGCGTCTCCGCGGGAAGGACGCCGAGCGCGGCGAAGCGAGCGGTGGCGACCGGGTCGGGGCCCGGGCGGGGTGGGCCGAGAATGGCGTCGAGCAGCGCCGGGGCGGACGCGGCGAGCGGGCCGAAGAGCCGCGTCCACGCGATGCCGTCACCTCCGAGACCGGAGGCAGTGTCGGCCAGCGAGCGATGCAGGAGAGCGGCGCTGCCGTCGTCGAAGGGGTGGGCGAGCGGCGCGGGAGGATGGATCCAGCGGAGGCCGTGGCTGCCGAGCGGGAGCGTGGAAAGAAAGGGCGAGGCGATGGCAAGCGGAAAGACCGAGGCGCAGTGGTCGAGGACAGATCCCTTGAGGGCGTCGCCAACCGAGCGCAAGCCGCCGCCGGGCGCCGCCGCCCGCTCGATCACCGTGACCGGCATCCCGGCCTGGGCGAGCCGGATCGCGGCGGCGAGGCCGTTCGGCCCGGACCCGACGACGACGGCTGGTTCCCCTGAGGTCATGCGCACCTCCGTCGCTGGCGCCGGGTTCCGCCCAGGCGGCCAATCCGGCGGGCAATCCGGCAGGCCCGCCGCGGCGTAGATTAGCGGGAGCGGTCCGCCCGCGGCGGAAACCGGGACTGCCGGGGGGCGACGGCGGAACCGGACCTGCCCGACGGGCGTTGTACGAACGGAACGGGCTCTTGCCGCGGCGGACTGCGGGGAGGATACGGGAATGACGAACACGAAGAGTGCGGCGGGCGTCACGCTGGCGGTGGCGCTAACCCTTGGGGTCTCGCTGGCAGCCTCCGCGCAGGACATCGATATCCGGGACGATGGCGGCAACGTCTCGCACAGCGCCGCCGGCGCCAGCAATGTGCGGATGGAGCGGAACAACGGCCGGGAAACCGCCCTGTCCAACGACGGACAGGGCAACCAGGAGATTCGCCGGGGCGGCGGCAACGACCGCGACCGCGACCGGAGCCGCGGAGACCGCAAGGACAACGGCGGCGGTGGGGGCGGCAACGGCGGTGGCGACAGCTACGGCGGCGGCGACAGCTACGGCGGTGGCGACAGTTACGGCGGCGGCCAGATGGCCGGGTACATCGATCCGGCCGCGCAGGGCTGGCAGCCCGCCGCCGCCGCGATTCCGGCGGGGGGCTCGCCGACCAACCCGGTGCGCCTGCCCAACACCGGCGCGGGGTTTGGCGATCTCGCCGGGTTGGCCTGGCTCGCTGCCGCCGCGTCGGGGATCGCTGGCTCGGCCGCCGTGCGCCTCCGGCCGCGCCCGAACCGCGGGGCGCGGTGACCCGGAGTCCGTCAAGCCGCCAACCGAACGCACGCCGCGGGGCCGGACGCCAGTGTCCGGCCCCGGATCGTTCCCGGGCCCTCGGTCACGAATGGGGTCACAATGCCGGTGCAGGGATGCCGCAGCGGGCCGCCACCGCTTGACACTGCCGCAAGCGCCTTCATAGAATCGTGGGTAGTGTGCAGTTTTGCATAGATTCGAAAGGTTTGCGCAGGTTTTCATGCCGGGTCCAGGCGGCTCCACGGACATGCAGCGGTGGTTGGGGCCGGAGCGGCGCGCCCGGCTGGTCTCATCGTGACCGAGCCGGCGATCCCCCGGCGAATCCGGATCGGCACGCGCGGCAGCCTGCTCGCCATGCGGCAGGCTGCCCGGGTCGCGGAACTCCTGCGCGACCGTCATCCCGCGCTCGAGATCGACCTCGTTCCCATCGACACGCAGGGCGACCGCGACAAGACCTCCTCGCTGACCGAGATCGGCGGGGCCGGGGTGTTCACCGGGGCCGTGCAGGGCGAGTTGCTGGCGGGCGCTGTGGACATCGCCGTGCACTCCGCGAAGGACCTCCCGGCGCGTTCGCCGGACGGGCTCGCGATCGTGGCGATTCCCGGCCGGGAGGATGCCCGGGACGTCGTGGTCTCGCGGCACAGGACCGGTCTGGCCGGGCTTCCGCACTCGCCGGTGATCGGCACCTCCTCCCGAAGGCGCGCCATGGAAGTGCTCGCCCTCCGCCCTGATGCCCGGATCAGGGACCTTCGCGGCAACGTCGACACGAGGCTCCGGAAGGCCCAGTCCCCGGATTACGATGCGGTGGTGCTCGCCGCGGCCGGGTTGTCGCGGCTCGGCTTGCTGGAGCACGCCGACGAGTTTCTCGACCTCGATCTGTTCATCCCGGCGCCGGGGCAGGGCGCGCTCGCGGTCGAGGCCCGCGCCGGCGATGCTGGCGTCATCGCCGCGCTCCGCGCCATCGACGATTCGGAGGCGGCGGCCGCCGTCCATGCGGAGCGGGCGTTTCTCGCCGCCATGGGCGCGGGGTGCACCGTGCCGCTCGGGGCCCACGTGCGCCGGGAGGATGGCGAGTGGATCCTGCGGGCCGTCTTTGGCGACGATCCCGCCACCGCCGCCCGCATCGTTCGCAGGCTGGACCCGCGAGAGCTCGCCACCGGGGCCGTGGAGGCCGCCCGGGATCTCGCCACCGGCATCGCCGCGCCCGGCGTCGGGCCGCGGGTGCTGGTGACGCGGGCTGCCACGCAGGCTGGGCCCCTTTCCGCGGCGCTCGCAGGCGCAGGCATGACGCCGGTCGAGTATCCGGTCATCCGGATCGAGCAATCCGGGCCGTCGGAGCAGGTCGAGGCCGCGGCCCGGGAGATCGCGGCCGGCCGGATCGACTGGGTGGTCTTCACCAGCGTGAATGCGGTGGACGCCTTCGCCTCCCTGCTGGGCAGGTTCTCCACCTCCCGCGCCATGGACCGCGTTCGCATCGCCGCCGTTGGGCGGGCCACGGCGGCCGCGGCCGCCCGCCACGGCTGGGAGACGGCGCTCGCGCCCGCTGTGGCGACCGGCGCGGCGCTTGCGGCCGATCTCGCCGGAGCGGTGTCCGCGGACGAGCGGGTGCTGCTGCCGCGCGGCGACATCGCGCGCGACGAGGTCGAGGCTGCCCTGCGGCAGGCGGGGGCGGATGTCACCGCGGTGGTGGTGTACCGCACCGTGCCGGAGACCCGGCGCGGCTGGCACGACCCGGCCGTCGAGCGCGGCGAGTTCGACGCGGTCACGCTGGCGTCGCCCTCCGCGGTGCGCAACCTCGCGGCCCGGCTTGGCGGGATCGCTCCGCTGGAGCGGGCGCGGGTCGTGTGCGTCGGGCCGGTCACGGCGGCCGAGGCCCGCGAGCGGGGGTTGCCGGTGGATGCGGTGGCCGTGGATGCAAGCGTCGAGGGATTGGTCGCCGCGGTCCGCGCGGCGTTGCCGGAATTGGCCACGGGCGTCGCCGCGGGCGAAGTCCGCCCGGAGGAGCGATCGTCATGACGAACCAGCGAGTGATGGACGGAGCGGGAGAGACCGGCGGCCTGCCGCCGTTCCGGCGCATGCGGCGCACGAGGCGCACCGAGGCCCTGCGCGGCTTCGTGCGCGAGACGACCGTGACGCCGGAGGACTTCATCTACCCGTTGTTCGTCACCCACGGCAGCGGCGTCCGCAACCCGATTGGCTCGATGCCCGGTCAGTTCCAGCTATCTGTTGACCGGCTCCCCTCCGAGATCGAGGAACTCCGGGCGCTCGGCATCGGCGCGGTGCTGCTGTTCGGCATCCCCGAGGAGAAGGACCGCGAGGCGACCGGCGCCTACGATCCCGAGGGCGTGGTCCAGCAGGCGATCCGGGAGATCAAGCGGGTCGACCCGGACATGCTGGTGATCACCGACGTGTGCGCCTGCGAGTACACCGACCACGGCCACTGCGGCATTCTCGACGGCTGCACCGTGGACAACGACCGCACCCTGCACCTGCTGGCGCGGGTGGCGGTCAGCCACGCCGAGGCCGGATCGGACGCGATCGCCCCGTCGGACATGATGGACGGCCGGGTGGCGGTCATCCGCGATGCCCTCGACCGGGCGGGCTTCCTCGACGCTCCGATCATCTCCTACGCCGCCAAGTACGCATCGGCGTTCTACGGCCCGTTCCGCGAGGCCGCGGCGAGCATGCCGGCCTTCGGGGACCGGCGCTCCCACCAGATGGACCCGGCGAACGCCCGCGAGGCGATGACCGAGATCGCCATCGACCTCGACGAGGGCGCCGACATGATCATCGTCAAGCCCGGGCTGCCCTACCTCGACATCGTGCGCATGGCGCGGGACCGCTTCGACGTGCCGATGATCGCCTACAACGTCTCCGGCGAGTACGCGATGGTGAAGGCCGCCGCGCAACTCGGGTGGATCGACGAGCGGCGAGTGACGCTGGAGGCGTTGACGGCCATGAAGCGGGCCGGCGCCAACCGGATCATCACCTACCATGCCCGCGAGGCCGCCCGCTGGCTGCGCGAGGGCGCCGCCGCCGAACGGCGGTCGGTTTCGGTGCTTGACGAGTGGGGCCGCTAGCCCGGTCCCGGAGGATGCCGTGATGAGCGAAACCGGCCACGTCGCGACCGGGATGCCCGTGCAGCCCGGCCGCAGGCAGTTTGTGAAGTTCAACTTCTTCAAGGTCGATCCCGGTTGGCGGCGGCTCGGCCGGCTCGAGCGCGACGAGCACATCGCGGAACTGACCGGCCTTGTGGCGCGCTGGCAGGAGCGCAATCTCGTCCGCTGCTACTCCACGTTCGGATTGCGCGGCGACGTGGACCTGATGATCTGGCAGGTCAGCTACGAACTCGACGACATCCAGCAGATGACCTCCGAGATCTTCGGGACCGGGCTTGGCGCGTGGCTGACCCAGCCCCACTCCTACCTGTCGATGACCAAGAACTCCGCCTACGTGGAGAAGTACGCCGGTCCCGGCGAGGACCGCTTCACGCGGCTCTCGCTGGCGCCGGGGAACGCGAAGTACCTGTTCGTCTACCCGATGACGAAGGCCCGCGAGTGGTACGGCCTGCCGAAGGAGGAGCGGCAGGAGGCGATGAACCAGCATATCGCCATCGGGGCGACCTACTCCTCGATCAAGATCAACACGACCTACTCGTTCGGGCGCTACGATCCGGAGTTCGTCGTCGCGTTCGAGGGTGACGAACCCGGCGACTTCCTGGATCTCGTGCAGGAGTTGCGCGGCTCGGTCTCCTCGGCCTACACCCTGACCGACGTGCCGGTCTTCACCTGCCGGCTGACCACCGCGGAGGGAATGCTGCGCGCGCTCGCCGCCTCGCCGGAGGCGGCGGTCTTCGGCGGCGGCGCCTGACGTGGCCGCTGAGACCGGCACCGCTGCCATGACCGGCCGGGAGCGGTTCCTGGCCGCCGCCGCGATGCGCCAAACCGACGCTACCCCGGTGTGGTTCATGCGGCAGGCGGGTCGTTGCCTGCCCGAGTACCGGGCCCTCCGGCAACGCCATGACTTCATGGCCGTGGCGACCACCCCCGAACTCGCGGTCGAGGCCACGCTGATGCCCGTGGATCGTTTCGGCGTTGACGGCGCCGTACTCTTCGCCGACATCATGCTTCCCCTGACCGGGATGGGCGTTCCCTTCGAGATTCTTCCCTCGGTGGGTCCGGTGGTGGCCGAACCGGTCCGGACCGTGGCGCAGGTCGCGGCCCTGCGCGTGGTGAGCGCGGAGGAGGGCACCCCCTACGTGCTCGAGGCGCTGCGGCTGCTCCGCAGCCAACTGGGATCCCGGGCCGCCGCGCTCGGGTTCTCCGGCGCGCCATTCACGCTGGCCTGCTACATGGTCGAGGGCAGGGCATCCCGCGAGTACCCGAGGACCAAGGCCCTGATGTACGGCGAACCCGCCCTGTGGGCCGCACTGATGGACAAACTCGCCGGCACCGTCATCGAGTACCTCAAGGGGCAGATCGCCGCTGGCGCGGACGTCGTGCAACTGTTTGACTCGTGGCTCGGGCTGCTCGGTCCCGACGCCTACGAATCCGGCGTGCTGCCGTGGACCCGCCGGGTCTGCGAGGCGATCGCCCCGCTCGCTCCGGTCATCCATTTCTCGACCGGCACCAGCCAGTTGCTGCCCCAGATCGCCGCCAGCGGCTGCACGATGGTCAGCGTGGACTGGCGATTGCCGCTGGACGAGGCCTGGCGCCGCATCGGTCCGGGGCTGGGCATCCAGGGGAATCTCGACCCGACGCTGGTCCTTGCCCCGTGGCCGGCCGTCGAGGCGGGCGCGCGCGACGTACTGGCGCGGGCGGACGGCAGGCCCGGCCACATCTTCAACCTCGGCCACGGCATCCTGCCGGAGACCGACCCGGAGACCCTTGCCCGCATCGTCGATCTGGTGCACCGGGAGACCGGGCGCGGCTGATCCCGTCAGCCGGTGAACACCACCGTCTTGTTCCCGTCAAGCAGCACCCGGCCGTCGACGTGCCATGAGACGGCGCGGGCCAGCACGGCACGCTCGGTCTGGCGGCTGATGCGGCGCAGGTCGGCCGGGCTGTGGCGATGGTCCACCCGCTGTACGTCCTGTTCGATGATCGGCCCCGCGTCGAGGTCGGCGGTGACGTAGTGCGCGGTCGCGCCGATCAACTTGACCCCGCGCTGGTGCGCCTGGTGGAATGGCCGCGCCCCGGCGAAGGCGGGCAGGAAGGAGTGGTGGATGTTGATGATCCGCCCTCGCCAGTCGGCGGTGAACTGGGGCGAGAGGATCTGCATGTAGCGGGCCAGCACCACGAGGTCCGCCCCGCTCCCGGCGAGGATGGCACGCTGGCGCGCCTCCGCCTCCTCACGCGTGGCGGCCTCCACCGGAACATGATGGAACGGCACCCGCCAGTCCTCGGCGATGTAGCCGAGGTCCGGATGGTTCGAGACCACGGCGACGAACTCCGCCAGCAGATCGCCGGAGTGGCGGCGCCACAGCAATTCCAGCAGGCAGTGGTCCTCCCGCGAGACGAAGACCGCGACGCGGCTCAGCCTGCTCGCGGCGCTCCACTGGTGATCGAGGCCGAACTCGGAGGCCAGCGGTGAGAAGGCGTCCCGCAGACCGTCCAGCCGCCGCTCCAGGCCGGCCAGCGCGAACTCCACACGGAGAAAGAAGCGGCCGCCGGAGGGGTCGGTGCTGTGCTGGTCCGAGTGGATGATGTTCGCGCCCTGCTCGAACAGGAAGCGCGAGATGGCCGCGATGATCCCGGGCCGGTCGGCGCACCGGACCACGAGCCTGCCGCGCCCGGCGAGCGGGTCCTCCGGGACCTCCGGGGTTCCCGTCATGCCGCTACTCGGGAAGCACGACGCCGAGCGCCGCCATCATGCCGCCGTCGGCCTTGAATTCGCCGCCGGTCAGGAAACTCGCCCGGTCGGAGGCGAGGAAGGCGATCAGTTCGCCGATCTCGTCCGGTTGGCCGATGCGGCCGATCGGATGCATCCGGCCCCAGTTGGCCAGCATGTCCTCGACCGTGCCGTCGCCCTTGAACCGGTCGGCGGACCAGCGCAGCATCGGGGTGTCGACCGAGGCCGGGCAGACCACCACGCAGCGGATGTTTTCCTCGGCATGGTCGACCGCGATCGCGCGGGTCAGTCCGTTGATCGCCGCCTTCGAGGTGGAGTAGGCGGCGACCCCCCTCTGGGTGGCCAGGCCCTGCACCGAGGAGACGTTCACGATCGCGCCGCCACCCCGTTTGCGCATCTCCGGGATGGCCTCGCGGGCGGCGAGAAAGATGCCCTTGAGGTTGATGTCGATGGTGCGGTCCCAGAGTTCCTCATCGGTCTCGGTGATGGTTCCGTAGGTCTGGATGCCGGCGCTGGTCACCAGCACATCGACCCCGCCGTAGCGCTCGACCGCGGCGCCGACGAACCGCCGCATGTCGGCCGCCGAGGATACGTCCGCGGCGACCCCGGAGACCTCGAGCCCCTCGGCCCGCAACTCGGCCACGGTGGCGTCGACCTTGGCCTGCTCGCGCCCGCAGATGAGCACGCTCGCTCCCTGCCGCGCGAGAACCCGCGCCGCCCCCTTGCCGATCCCGGTCGAGCCGCCGGTGACCAATGCGACCTTGCCCGTGAACTCCGCCATCATTCCCTCCTGGCGCCAGATTGCGGATGAGCATAGGAGGGTGGCCGGGCAGCGTCAACGGGGACCGCGGAGGTTGCGGCACGGCTGATTGCGTTCGGCTACCGCGCGGTTTTGCGATTGCGGTACGCTTTGCCCATCGTTGATGGTGCTCGGGCAAGCGCTCGCCGGAACAGGATCGGTATCGCCCATGGTCATGCCGCTGCTCTACGGGCTCGGCGCAAAGGATTTTCATGAACCCCTGGGGTTCGTGATCATCCCCTGCCAGAAATGCGGGACGGCCGGGCCGTTTTCCGTGTTTCACGCCCGGCGCAAGGTGACGTTCTTCGGAGCGCCGACGGTGGCGATCAACGAGCAGATGGTCATCGAGTGCCGAGCCTGCACCCAGCGATTCGGCGTGCCGCCGGAGATGCTGGGGGTTTTCCGGGCCAACCTGCTCATCGAGGCGCTGGTCGTCCCGCGAATGCGGGCGATCAACGTCGGGGCGAATCCGGGCGCCGCCGCCTCCGGGCCGACCCATTACCAGGTCATGCAGGTAGATCCTCTGGCCGATCCCGACGTGATCGACGCGGCGTTCCGCCGGCTCGCGCTCAAGTACCATCCGGACAAGACCGACGACCCGAATGCCCCAGAGAAAATGCGGCGCATTCTCGAAGCGAAGGACATCCTCTCGGACCCCGTCCGGCGCAAGCACTACGACCGGAGCATCGGCATCGTGAGCCCAAGCCCGGCCATGCGCCCGGACGACGTCTAGCCCCGGTCAGCCGCCGGTCACCTCGGGGTTCGGGGTCACGTCCCGCACGCCGCCGCCCCAGGTCGGGGTCGGCTCGGCGGGGGCCGCTGTCGCTTCCTGCGCGGGCTCCGGCTCGGGGGTCCTTTCGTCTTTGTTCTGGCGGTCCTTCTTTTCGCCGCCGCCGGATAGCCGCACGGCGGGCGCCCGGGTGGTCACGCCGGGTTCC
>JBJTKE010000558.1:0-4249 GCA_046096285.1 Chloroflexota bacterium | reverse complement strand
GTGCTCCTGCGCCACCCGTGCCGGGGGCCCGGGGCGCCCGCCGCCCCGTGGCGGGCCCGGGGCGGGAGCCCCCCCGCAGCCACACCACGCGCTCCCGGGGGACCGGCGGCGGCCCATGTGCCTCCGTCCTCGACGAGACCGCGAGCGGCGCGGCGGCGATCACCGGCGACACGCCGGACCAATGAGCCGCTACGCCGGGGTGACCGGCTGCGAAGCCGGGCCACGCCCACCCCAATGTGACATCACCGCCCACTCCCCCGGGGCGTTGATGGATCCGGCGGCCCCTGCTTCGGCGGGGGCCGCCGGCGTGCTGGCGTGCTGACCGGCGTCGGGCAGTGTGCGGCGTGCGGCGTGCTAGCCCGGGGTTGGCGGCGCGTTGGCGCAGGGTCCCGTCCTCCGGTGATGCTCGCGCGCCCATCGAGCCGGGTTCGGGCGTCCGTCGCCGGGTTTCCGGGGCGCCGGAACATCGGGCAGCGGGGTCGGGGGATCCTTCTCCGCCGTGCCGGTCATCCATTTCGGTGAGTAACCGGTGGGATTTCATCATGATTTCGTCATGGCCAGCCGCGGCCCGGTCGCGGACGCTCACGCGGTGTGTTCAGGGTGCGCCGGGTGCGCCGGGTGCGCCAGACGCGGAGGTGGGCAGGATGGACGGGCAGGCATTTGACCGGTTGGCGCGGGCGCTCGGGGGAGCGATGACCCGGCGCGGGAGTTTGCGGGCGGCGGCGGGCGGGGCATTGGCCGCCGGCGCGGCCGCGAGTCTCGCCGCGAAGCACCGGCGACGGAAGCCGGGCGCGGAGGGCCCCTGCGGCGACGGGACGCGCAAACAGAACATCTGCATGAAGGACAGCGAGTGCTGCACCAACATCTGCAACCGGAAGACCGGCAAGCGCAACAAGGACGAGAAGGGCCGCTGCCGCTGCATCCGGCGGGGGGGACCGTGCAAAGAGAACCGGAACTGCTGCAACACGCTCACCTGCGGCGGCGGCATCTGCGGCGGCGGCGCGCCCGATCCGACGCCGACCCCGTCGCCGATCCCCGACGTCTGCGAGGTCTGCGCGTCCGGTTGTCCGTATTCGACGGTGGCGGCCGCGATCGCGGCGGCGTCGGCCGGGGCCATCATCACCATCGACAACGGGACGTATAACGAGGACCTGACGATCGACAAGGACCTGACGCTGAAGAACTGCAATGGCTCCGCGCCGGTGCTGCGGAACCTGACGGCGGGTGGAAGGACCATCACGTTCACGGCGACCGCCGCGCCGTGGCCGAACGTGGTGATCGACAGCGTGACGGTGACGAGCAGCAGCGGCACGGGCAACGACGGCGGCGGAATCAAGGGAGTCGCCAACCTGACGCTGACCGGAACCAGCGTGGTCAAGGAGTGCCAGGCGGCCCAGGACGGCGGCTGCATCGAGATTGGCGACGGCACGAACGTCGTGACCCTGACCATCGAGGGCGACACGATCATCGAGGATTGCACCACGCAGTTCGGCGACGGCGGCGGCGCCTTCGTGGACTCCTACTCGAATCTCGTGGTGACCGGAAATCCTGTCATCCGCAACAACTCGGCCGGTGGCGGCGGGGGCGGTCTCTACACCTACTACGGGGCGAACGCCACCCTCACCGGCGGCACGATCACCGGCAACACGGCCGCCAGCGACGGCGGCGGCCTGTTCTGCTACGCCGACAGCACCACGCTGCCGTCCCTGGTCCTCGGGGGAACGGTGAAGATCACCGGGAACACCGCCACGGGATCGAATGGCGGCGGCGTCTACCTCAGTGCCGCGATGACATCGATCACGATCGACGGCGACGCGGAAATCTCCGGGAACACCGCGGGGGCGGATGGCGGCGGGATGTACATCCAGAGCCCCGCGACGATAAGCGGCAATGCCTCCATCACCAACAACAGCGGATCCGGCGTGTTCGGGCAGGGGACTGGCGCGCTGACCGTCACCCCGCCAGCCGCGGTCACCGGCAACACGCCGTCCAACTGCACCGGCACGGTGAGTTGCTAGTTGGTCGTTGCTAGCTGCTGATGGCTTGCGGCCCCGGGAGCGTTCCCGGGGCCGCACCGGTTCATTCGGGGCATTGGGGCGGCTTGGCAGCTTGGCAGCGCGGCGGCCGCCAGATCGGACGGAAAAGGTCCGGGCTGGCGGCCGCGAGCCGTGGAGATCAGTACGCGCAGTTGGCGACGGTGGTCGGCGTTCCGCTGGCGACCTTGATGCAGATCGGCGTGGGGGTGTTGGCCGCGCCGTAGGTGACGTTCGAGTCGCTGATGCCGGTGAAGGTGGTCTGGTTGAGGGTGCCGTTGTCCTCGACGTAGATGGCGCCGGCGACGAGCGGCGCGGTCGCGAGGGCGGCGTTGCTGGTGACTTGGACGGCGGCGCCCACGACGGTGACGGCGCTTGTCTTGTTGACGTCGGTGAAGCGGACATCGGGAAGAAGAATCGGGATAGCAAGGGGCGCTGCCGGTGCGTGGCCCGGTCGCCGGTCGCGGTGCTCGGGGTCTTTCGCGACGGATTCACCGCCGAATACGTGGCCGGGGTTCTCGAAAGAGTCGATTCGCGGGGAGCAAGGCGGCATTGTCGAGGAGGCCGTCGCGCCGCTCATGCCCTGCTGCCAGCCAGGACCGCCAGATTCGCGAGGCGGGCGGTGTGCCTGCGGCATGGGGTGCTGCAGGTGCAGAGCGGCGATCCGGCCGGGGCGATGCCGCCGCTGGAGGAGGCGCTGGCCATCGCGGAGGCGCGGGATCGTCTGGTCGAGAAGCCGGTGCCGCTGGTGCCGCACGCGCTCGCCCGGATCGAACTGGGCGACCTCGCCGGCGCGGCCCCGGAGCTTGCGGCGGGGTTGAGCATCTCGGGGACACTGGGGCTGAACGTCGTCCAGTTGCTCGCCCTGCCCGGCGCGTGCCGGCTGCTGGCGCTGCGCGGCGAGGAGGGCGACGACGAGGCGGCGGTGCGGCTGCTCGGCGCGGCGCTGGCCGCGTCGCGCCGCGAGGGCATTCCGCTGGATGACTACCGGGAGACTCGCCTGGCCGCCACGCAGGATGCCGTCGCCGCCCGGCTCGGCCCGGAGGCATGGGAGCGGGAGCGTTCGGCTGGCGACTGGATGACCGCCGGCGACGCCGCGGACGCCGCGTTTGCCGCGTTGCAGGCTGGCCTGACGCAACCGCAATGACGACGGGCGGATCGTGGGGCGTCAGCCGCCGATGAAGCGCCAGGCGGGCCGGATCGGGTACTCGGTGCCCTTGCCGCCGTGGGAAAGCAGCGCGGTAAGGGCCTTGCCGTCGTCCGGGGCGAGGGCGTGGCGCATGCCGCCGAGCATGGCGTCGAGGCGGTCGCGGGGGATGGTCTCACGGTCGCAGAAGGGCTGGCGCCACTCGCGGCGGCGCGTTTCGGCGGCGGCGGCGAGGTCGTTCAGCCACCCGGTCAGCGGCGCGGCGGCGGCGAGTTCCGTGCCCGCCGGCATGACGAGCACGTGGGAGACGAACGGAAGATCGGTGAAGATCTGCCAGGCCCGCGCGAGGTCCTCGCTGAACCCCGCCTCGACCGGGCGCAACGCCTCCGCACCCTCGACCACGACCGCCTCGGCGGCCGCGCGCTCGTCGCGGGTGAAGCCCGCCGTCTCGATGCCGTAGAAGTTGCGAAGCAGGCCGCGGGCCAGCAGTTCGCCAGCGCTGGAGCAGTCGATCAGCCGCACCGGGGTGCGGTGCACCTCGTCCGGGCGAACGGGGGTGCGGAGGGCGACGGGGCCGTCGTTGGCGAAGACGGCGGCGGCGGTCGGCACGATGACGTGCGAGGCGATCAACCGGGCCGCCTCCGGCGCCGGGAGCAGCGCGCTGTCGCCGGGCTCCACCTCGGCGGCGGCCAGCGTCGGCCGCCGCTCCGCCGCGATCCCCTCGGGCGGGGCCATCCACCCCTCGGCCAGCGGAACGGTCCAGGGCAGCGTGGCGATCGTGTCGTGCATCAGCAGGCGCATGGGGTCTCCGGGGGTGACGGGTAACGGGTAGTGGGTATCGGGTATCGGGTATCGGGTGTCGGGCAGGGATCGTGGTCCAGGACCGTCAGGCCATACTGAAGTCGGCGGTGTCCAGCGGTCAGCGGACTCACGGTCCCTGGTGCCTGGTGCCTGGTGCCCGGTGCCCGGTGCCCGGTGCCCGATACCCGGTCCCTGGCGCCCGGTACCCGGTACCCGGTACCCGGTACCCGGTACCCGATACCCCGCACCCCACCCCTCACCCCGCGAT
>JBJTKE010000557.1:0-5019 GCA_046096285.1 Chloroflexota bacterium | reverse complement strand
GTCTCGCCCTGCTCCGAGCCCGCGCCTCCGGCCGCTGGTGGGACATCAGCGGCGACCTCGGGATCACCCTGCTGGTCACCCGCGAGTATGAGCATCTCGCGTTGTCGCTCGGCATCGAGCGGGGCAGGCCGAAAACGCGGCTGCTGCGCCTGCCCCACCCTTCCGGCATCGCCGCCGACCCCGCCCGCGGCGAGGTCCACATCGCCTGCACCCGCAACCCGAACGCGATCCTCACCCTTCGCCCCGCCGAGGGCCTCGAGGACCGCGAGGACGTCGCCGCCTTCGACCCCGGCCGCCCGCTGATGCCCGCGCTCACCCGCCACCTCCCCGGCAGCGTCTACCTCCACGATCTCGCGATGATCGGCGGCGTGCTCCACGCCAACAGCGTCGGCAGCAACGCCGTCGTCCGGGTCGGCCGGGAGGGCGGCGCCGCTCCCGCCTGGTGGCCCGCCTGCATCGACCGCCCGGAGGGTCCCGCTTTCGGCCGCAACTACCTGCAACTGAACTCCATCGCCGCCGGCGAGACGCTGGAGACCTCGTTCTTCACCGCCTCGGCGGACCGCATCTCGGCCCGCCGCCCGGGCCATCGCAACTTCCCGGTCGACCGCCGCGGCGTGCTCTTCTCCGGCGCGACCCGTGAGCCCGCCGCCCGCGGGTTGACCCGGCCCCACTCGGCGCGGGTTGCCGGCGGCGCGGTCTGGCTCGACGACAGCGGCTACGGCACCGCCGGCCCGGTCGTGGACGGCCGCTACGAACCGGCGGCCCGCCTCCCCGGCTGGACCCGCGGGCTCGCCGCCGCCGGCCCGTATCTCGTCGTCGGGACCTCCCGCGTGATCCCCCGTTTCCGCCAGTACGCCCCCGGCCTCGACGTGGACCGGAGCGCCTGCGGCCTGCACCTGCTCCACCGCGCCAGCGGCGAGATTCACGGCAGCCTGACCTGGTCCGAGGGGAACCAGATCTTCGCCATCGAGGCCCTGCCCGCCTCCTGGACCTGCGGCTTTCCGTTCGCCGCGCCCCGCGCCCGCGGCGCCCCGTCGGACCGCGAGCGGCTCACCTTCTACGCCTGGCGCGCGGGCGCCCCGGCCGATCCTTCCTGCGCCATCAACGAGGACCCCAGCCAATGACCGAGCCATTCCGCCTGCTGATGCTCTCCGCCATGTACGAGAACGGCGGCAACACCACCCACCGCTTCCTCGACGGCCACCCCCAGTTGTTCGTCTACCCCTTCGAGTCCCAGATCGGCACCCGGCTCGTCAACGACAGCCTCTCCAGCATGTTCCCGGTCAAGTACCGCTGGCCGGTCTTCGCGCTCGACGCCTCCCCCTTCCAGGATTACAAGGCCATCATCGACGAGGAGGGCAAGGTCCGGGCCCGCACGCCGCACGTCTCCAAGTTCCGCCACATGCCCTTCGACCTGAACGACGACGAGCGCTGCGAGCGCTACCAGCAGATCGTCGCCGCCACCGGCCGCTCCGGCGCGAACAACGTCGCCGCCTTTTTCCAGGCCACCTTCGACGTCTGGAAGGACTACCGCCGCACCGGCGAGGAGCGCATCCACGTCGGCTACAGCCCGGTCATCGTGGTGGACGCCGGGAAGATCGTCGCCGCCTCCCCGGAGCATCACGTCCTCCACGTCGTCCGCAACCCGTGGTCGGCCTACGCCGACACCTGCAAGCGCCCGGTGCCGATGAGCCTGCCCGACTACCTGCAAGCCTGGTGCATGAACCAGCACCACGCCCTGCTCGCCCGCGAGCGCCACCCCGGCCGGGTCCACATCGTCCGCGCCGAGGATGTCATGGCCGACCCGAGGGCCGCTCTCGCCCCGGTCTGCGGCGCGCTCGGCATCGAGGTCGCCGATTCGCTCTCCCGCCCCTCGTGGAACGGGACCGAACTCGCCGAGGTCTACCCCTGGGGCACCATCCGCTCGGCCACCCCCGCCGCCAACCGCGCCACCGCGGAGGAACTCTCCGCCCGCGACCGCGCCGAGGTCCGCCAGCGCGCCTGGCAGTACCTCGACGTCTTCGACTACCGCTCCTTCCTGCCGGAGTAGCCGGGTGGCGCGGGCGGCCGTCACCGGGGCCTCGGGATTCGTCGGCGCGAACCTCGCGCGCCGACTGCTTGCGGACGGTCACGAGGTCCACCTGCTGCTGCGCCCCGGCCGCGCCGCCTGGCGGGTGGCCGGCATCGCCCCGCACGTGAGCATCCACCCGGTCGACCTGGAGGATGCCGCCGCGGTCGAATCCGCCATGCTGGCGATCCGCCCGGAATGGGTGTTTCACCTCGCCGCCCATGGCGCCTATTCCTGGCAGACCGATCCCTCCACCATCGTCGCCGCCAACCTGACCGGGACGATGCACCTCGCCCGCGCCGCGCTGCGGGCGGGCGCGGGCGTGCTGGTCAACGCCGGGTCCTCCTCGGAGTACGGCCGGAAGGACCACGCCCCGGCCGAGGACGAGGCCCTGGAGCCGAACAGCGTCTACGCGGTCACCAAGGCGGCGGCGACCCAGTTCTGCCGGATGACCGCCCGCGCCGAGGGCGTCCCCATGCCGACGCTGCGGCTCTACTCCGTGTACGGCCCGTGGGAGGAACCGGGCCGGCTCGTGCCGGACCTGCTGCGGGCGGCGATGCGGGGCGCCTGGCCGCCGCTGGCCGACCCCGCCATCGCCCGCGACTTCGTCTTCGTCGAGGACGCCGCGGACGCGTTCGTCCGCGCCGCCGCGACGTCCCACGCGGACCCCGGGGCGATCTACAACGTCGGCAGCGGCCGCCAGACCACCCTGCGCGAGATCGTCGAGACCGCGCGCGCCCTGCTCGGCGTGGCGGCCGAGCCCGCCTGGGGCACGATGCCCGCCCGCGCCTGGGACACCACGGTCTGGGTGTCCGATCCCCGGAAGATCGCCGCCGCGCTCGGCTGGACCGCCGCCACCCCGCTGGCGGACGGCCTGCGGCGCACCGCGGCGTGGCTTGCCGCCAACCCCGGCCCGTAGCCACCTCCAGCCGCCGAAACGGCGGACGGCCCCCGCCGGAGCGGGAGCCGTCCTCGTCGTCATCCCTCGCGGGAGCGCTCGTTTCGCTACGTGAGAATGCAGTCCACGTTGTTGATGTAGTACCCGGCGCAGGTGCCGCTGTCGGTGTTGCCGCTGACGGTGGTCACGGTGAACGCTGCTACCGTGTTCGGGTCCTTGTCGGTCTGGTACACGCCGCCGCCTATCCCCGTGGCGGTGTTGCTGGTAATGGAGATGGTGCCGATCGGCGTAAAGGGGTTGGGCAGGTCGAGGTAGATGCCTCCGCCATTGACGGCGTTGTTGAGCGTGATGGTCGTGGTTCCGCCGGTCATGTTGACGGTGCCGTCCACCGCGGCCAGGCCGCCGCCATCGCCGCCAGAGGAGGTGTTTTCCTTGATCGAGACCGTGTTGAGCAGCACCAACCCCGCGGTCGAGGATTTGTACACGCCGCCGCCCTTCCCGCTGCAGGTGTTGTATTCGACCGACCCGCCGTCGATCCCGCCGACGGATGCTTCCGACAGCACGATGCCGCCGCCCGGACCGTCGGTCACGGTGTTGTGGTGCACCTTGCCGCCGAGCGTGACCGTGACCGTGCCTTCGGCGAAGATGCCGCCGCCGCCGGCGGAACCGCTGCTGGAGACCGTGTTGTTGCTCACCTCGGCCGTGGCGAGGACGTTGACGGCGCCCGAACCTCCCGCCAGGATGCCGCCACCCGCCGACTCGGCCGTGTTGGCGTCGATCATGGCGTTCCCCTGCACCGTCAGGGTGGATGTCCCGCCCGTGTGGATGCCGGCGCCGCGTGCCGCCTTGTTGGCGGTCACCAGCGCGGTATCCTCGATGGTCAGCGTGCTGTCCTTGAGGAAGACGCCGCCGCCGAGCAGCGTGGACGGGCTTGCCTCGTTGGTGGTGATGACGGTCCCCCCGGCGATGCGCGAGGCCGCCGCGCCGATCAGGCAGACCGCGCCGCCGCTGTTGGTCTCGGCGGCGTCGCAGAGGGTGAACTTGGAGTCCGCGACCTTGGTCGAGCCGAGCAGTTCGAGCCCGGCGCCCGCGGTGACCTTGATGCCGCCGCCGGTCGAGAACCCACTGTTCATGGCCACGGTCACGTTCTCCAGCGTCAGCTTGACGCCGGACCCGGTGACCTCGACGGCGCGGCTGCCGTCGCTGGAGTTCTGCATGGTCACGGTGTTGTCGACCGCGGCGAAGGCCCGGCCGTGCCGCTCCAGCCCGGAACTCGCGCCGCGCAGGGTGAGGCTCTTCTCGACCTTGAGATTCTTCGTGTAGGTTCCCGCCTGCAGCACCACGACGGCGCCGGGAGGCGCATTGTCGATGGCAGCCTGGAGGTCGTCGTTCGGCCCGACGGTGATCACATTCGTATCGCCGCCGCCGCCGCCACCCCCGCCGCCAGTGTCGCTGCCCTTGCACGTGCCCTGCACGCAGGTCAGGCTGTTGCAGCAATTCCGGTCTTCCGAGCAGCTTTGCCCGCGCTGGTTGCAGCGGCAGCGGCTGATCGTCTTCTTGCCCTTCTTCTTGACCTTCCGGCAGATGCCGGTGCAGCAGTCGCCGTCGCCCTTGCACCGGTTCGACTTGGCCGAGCCGTCGCCGCAGGGGCCTTCCGGCCGCGCCTTGCGCTTCTTTCGGTCCGCTTCGGCATCCGGTATGGCCGGAATGGCCGCGCCCGCCGCCAGCGCCCCGATTGCGGCGGCCAACCCCGCCCGCCGCGTCGTGTGCTTCGCCATCCGGCTGCAAACTGTTACCACATTCCGGTAGCATGGAGGCGTGTGGGGAATTGTGACCAGCGCGTCCGGCGGAATCCGCCGGGCGACGGCGACGTGCGGGAGCAAGGACCCATGGATCAGGAGCGGTTGGCCGCGGCATTGCGGCTGATGGCGAAGCACACGACGCGGCGGGCGGGGTTGGCCGCCGCAATCGGGGCGCTGGCGGCGGGCGCGGCCATTCCGGCCATACCGGATGCCGAAGCGGACCGAAAGAAGCGCAAGGCGCGGCCGGAAGG
>JBJTKE010000556.1:0-2833 GCA_046096285.1 Chloroflexota bacterium | reverse complement strand
GGATGAACTCCCTTGCTCGGACGCTCGATGAGCGCGCGGCCATCGCCTGCGAGGGCGACGCCGCCCCCGTCCCGGCCGTCGCCTACGCCATCGAAATCGATACCTCCACCGTCCGCTACCTGGTCCGCGAGGAACTTGCGTCCATCGGCAACGTAACCGCCATCGGCGAAACGAAGGCGCTCATCGGCAGCATCGGTTTCGACGCGGAGGGCAATCCGCTGCCCTGCTCCCGCTTCGACGCCGACCTTCGCACCCTCAAGAGCGACAACAGCCGCCGCGACAACTACCTCTACAACAACACCCTCGAAACCGGCGTCTACCCGCTCGCCTCCTTCGTCCTTTCCGGCGTCGAGGACCTCGACGGCCCGCTTCCCCTCGGCGAGGAGACCTCCTTCTCCCTCGTCGGCAACCTCACCATGCACGGGGTCACCCGGCAGGGCCGCTGGATCGCAACCGCCACCCGCACCGACGACGCTCTGGTCGGCACGGCGGTCACCCGCTTCGAGATGCCGGACTTCGCCATCGTCCCGCCGAAGGTCGGCCCCGTTCTTGCGATCGACGAGACGGTGCAACTCGAGGTCGACATCTCGGCCGTCCTCCCCGCCCGGTAACCCTCCGGCACAGGAGTCCGCTCCATGAACGCATCCGCTGGCCAGCCTCCTTCCCGGTCCCGCCGCGTCCTGTGGCTGGTCCTCGCCGCCGCAATCATCGTCGCGGTCGCGCTCTTCCTCGCCGCCGCATGGAGCGCCGGGCGCGTGCCCGGTCAGCCCGAGGCCACCCGCATCCCGGTCACCCCATTCGCCGACATCCCCGGCTTCGGCGCGGCAACCCCCGCTCCCTGATCCCCGCGAATCGAACCGGCCGCGCGCCCCGTGCGGGGCCGCGGCCGGAACTCGTCCCTGACGTGCGGCAGGGCTGCTACATGAAGAAGACCATCGCCGCTCCGAGCCCGCCAATCCGCAGCACGAACGCGATGGGAATCACCAGCCCAAGAAACGATTCCTTCGCGAATCCCAGGCTGTAGATTCCCGTCTTCTCCTGCAGGAACTCAAGCATCGCCGTCCGTCCTTTCGTTCAGCCGCGCCACGTCCTTCCGGCGCAGGCCCGCACCATCCCTGCCTCTCTCTCCGAGGATTCTAGCATCGCCCGATCCGCGCAACCGGTCTCAGCCGCCCGTCCCGTCGCCATCGCCAACGACGGGCGTGGAACCGATCACCGTCGGCAGGTTCCGCATCGCCGGGAACAGGATCACGTCCCGGATCGAGGGCTGGTCGGTCAGCAGCATCACCAACCGGTCGATCCCCATCCCTACCCCGCCCGCCGGCGGCATCCCGTACATCAGCGCATTGATGAAGTCGAGATCGAGTTGCATCGCGTCGAGGTCCCCGGCCTCCATGTCCTTCTTCTGGTCGAGAAACCGCGCGTACTGGTCGATCGGGTCGTTCAACTCGGTGAACGAATTGCCGATCTCGCCGCCTCCCATGTACGGCTGGAACCGCTCAACATGGGTCGGATCCCCCGGTTTCCGCTTCGCCAGCGGCGACAACTCCACCGGGTAGTCGATCAGGAACGTCGGCTGGATCAGGTACGGCCGCACGAACTGCTTCAGCATCTCGTCGACGATCCTCGGCCACACCGTTCCCTGCTCGATGTCCGCGCCCGCCGCCCGCGCCGCCGCCGTCAGCCCCGCCTGGTCGGGATGCGCCACGTAATCCACGCCGGACGCCTCCCGGATCGCCTCCCGCAGCGTCTTCCGCGGCCACGGCGGCGTGACGTCGATCTCCTGCCCCTGGTAGGTGAACACCGGGCCGCCATGCACCGCCTTCGTCGCGTGCAGCACCAGTTGCTCGACCGTCTCCATCATCCGCTCGTAGTCCCCGAAGGACTCGTAGAACTCCAGCATCGTGAATTCGGGCGAATGGTTGCGGTCGATTCCCTCGTTGCGGAAGTCCTTGGTGATCTCGTAAACCTTCTCGAATCCGCCCACCATGCACCGCTTCAGGTACAACTCATCCGCGATCCGCAGGTAGAACGGCTGGTCCAGGGCGTTGTGATGGGTGATGAACGGCCGCGCCGCCGCGCCGCCGTAAAGCGGCTGCAGCGTCGGGGTCTCCACCTCCAGGTATCCCCGTCCATCGAGGAACTCCCGGATCGCCGAAATGATCCGCGACCGCATCAGGAACACGCTCCGCACCTGTCCGTTGGAGATGAGGTCCGCGTACCGCTGCCGGTACCGCGTCTCCACGTCCTGAAGCCCGTGCCACTTCTCCGGCGGGGCGTTCAGGGCTTTCGCCAGCATCTTCAGGCCGCTCGCATGCAACGACACCTCGCCGGTCCGCGTCAGGAACAGCCTGCCGCTGGCCTCCACGAAGTCCCCGAGGTCGAACAGCCTCAGCGCCTGCTCGTAGGCCTCATCCCCCAGGTCGTCGCGCCGGATGTACAGCTGCAGGTCGCCGTCTCCGTCGTGCACGTGGGCAAACAGCGTCTTGCCCTGGTGCCGCCGCGATGCCACCCGCCCCGCGACCGTGATCTCCTCGGGATCCTTCTCGCCCTCGGCCAACCCGCCAGCGATCGCAAACCAGCGGGCCCGCGCCTCTCCGGTCGTGTGCGTCCGGCGCGCCCGCGTCGGGTATGGCTCCATCCCAAGCTCACGGAACTGCTCCACCTTGCGCAGCCGGATCATCTGCAGCTCGGACAGCCCCAGGCTTTCGGCCAGCCGGTCGGTCGTCTCGCGTTCCATGAAGCTCCCGGTCTCCGGCCGCGGCTGCGGCGATTGCCGGGCCGCTGGCGGGCCCGGTCGCGATCGATCACCACCCGAAAGGTACGGCAGCCC
>JBJTKE010000555.1:0-1503 GCA_046096285.1 Chloroflexota bacterium | reverse complement strand
AGGGCCACCTCGCGGTGCTCGAGGTAGCGAAGACCGCCGTGGATGAGGCGGGTGGACCTACTGGTGGTGCCGCCGCCGGCATCGCCCTTGTCGAGCAGGAGGACGCGCAGGCCGCGCATGGCGGCGTCGCGGGCGATGCCGGCGGCGGCACCACCAGTTGGTCCACCCGCCTCATCCACGGCGGTCTTCGCTACCTCGAGCACCGCGAGGTGGCCCTCGTCCGCGAGTCCCTCCGGGAGCGGGAGCGCCTCCTCCGCATCGCCTCCCATCTCGTCCGCCCGCTGCCCCTGCTGATCCCCATCTACGGCGGCGACCGACGCGGCCCGCTCCTCATCCGCGCCGGCATGCTGGCCTACGACGCCCTCTCCTATGACAAGTCCCTGCCCCGCCACCGGATGCTCTCCCGCGACGCCGCCCTCGCCGAGGCCCCCGGTCTCGACCCTCGCGGTCTGCGCGGCGCTGCCCTCTATTACGACGCCCAGGTCGAGTACGCCGAGCGCCTCGCCGTCGAATCCATGCTCGACGCCCGCGATCATGGCGCCGAGGTCCGCCTCTACACCGCCGTCACCGCCCTCGACTGGGACGGCGGCGACATCAGCGGCGTCCGCGCCCGCGACGAACTCACCGGCGAGGAGTTCCGCTTCGCCGCGCGCGCCGTCCTGAATGTCGCCGGTCCGTGGGTCGACCAGGTCCTGGCCGGCGGACCGCCCGCGCCGCCCCGGTTGATCGGCGGCACCAAGGGCAGCCACATCGTCGTCGAGCCGTTCCCCGGCGCGCCCCGAGACGCCCTCTACGTCGAGGCCCGCGCCGATGGCCGCCCCTACTTCATCGTTCCCTGGAACGGCCTCTGCCTGATCGGCACCACCGACGAGCGCTACGACGGCGACCTCGACTTCGTCGCCGCCAGCGACCACGAAATCGCCTACCTGCTCGACGAAACCAACCGCGTGATTCCCGGCGCGGGCCTCCAGGACGCCGACGTGCGCTGGAGCTATGCCGGAGTCCGCCCGCTCCCCCATGTCGCCCACGGGGCCGCCGGCGCGATCACCCGCTCCCACGTCATCGTGGACCACGGCAGGCGCGGCGGCCTGCGTGGCCTCTACTCCATCGTCGGCGGCAAACTCACCACCTACCGCGAACTCGCCGAGCAGGCCGTGGACGCGGTCGCCGCCGCGGCCGGCTTTCCCGCCGCCCCCTGCCGAACCGCCGCCGAACCGCTGCCGGGCGCCCGCGGCCTCGCCCCGGCCGACTCCCTTTTCGCCGCCATCCCCCCGCGCTCGGCCGACCACCTCCGCCGCGTCTACGGCCATCGTGCCGCCGATGTGCTCGCCCTCGCCGACGCCGCCGACCTGCTCTCGCCTTTCGACCCGTGGAGCGGCGCCATCGCCGCCGAGGTCGTCTACGCCGTCCGCCGTGAGGGCGCGCGCACCTTGTCCGACATCCTCGCCCGCCGCACCATGGCCGGGGTCGGCGCCGACCCCAGCGTCGGCGCCGATGACGCGG
>JBJTKE010000554.1:0-3170 GCA_046096285.1 Chloroflexota bacterium | reverse complement strand
CCCCGGCGTCATCCGATCCGTCCGCCTTGTTCCTGACCAAACTCCGATCTCTCTGCAGTTGGAAGGAGCCGTCGAGCTTATCCATTCGGCATCCTCGCAACAAACCTAGAACCCAGCGTCTTGGGCGACTCCATCTTCCCTGCTATCTCTATATCATCGTCGTCTAGGACTCAGCGTTAAAGGTTTTACATAGTTGAGGCTCGCTACTTCTAGGTTCAACTGATCTAAACCAATCACGGTTCATTACGATCCCACCAAGTTGGTCAAACTGCCCAGGAACCGGGGTAGATTCGCCACATCCGCAAGCAACCCCGGCGCGATTCGCCCCTTCCGGTTCTCCTGGAAGCTGGCGAACGCGCCGTGGCGGGTGAACATCCGCAGCGCCTCCAGCGGCGTCACCCCCTGCTCCGGCGCCATCTGCTGGCCGTCGCGGGTCAGCCGGTTGACTGCCGTGCGCATCCCCAGCAGCGGGTCGCAGCCCACCACCGGCACGTCCGAGCTGCCCACCGCCACGATGCCGCGGTCGAACCAGGCGCGGCAGGGGTAGGCCAGCGCGATCTGCTCCGGCGTAAAGTTCCGCAGGTAGGAATCGCCGAGTTCGTAAATGAAGTTCGGCTGCGGCACCGCGATGAACCGGTGGCGCGCCATCCGGTCCAGGATCTCCGGCGTGCACATGCCGCAGTGCTCGATGCGGTGGCGGTGGTCCGGCCGGGGGTCGGCGGCCAGCGCCTTCTCGTAGGCGTTCAGCACCATCGTGATCGCGCGGTCGCCGATGGCGTGGGCGCAGAGCTGGAAGCCCAGCCGGTGGGCCCGCCCGAACTTCTCGTCCAGCTCCTCCTGCGACCAGATCGCGATCCCGTAGTTGTCCGGCTCGCCCGGGTAGGGGTCGAACATCGCCGCCGTGCGGCCGCCGCCGGACCCATCCTGGAACAGCTTGGCCGGCCCCACCCGCAGCCAGTCGTCGCCCCAGCCGGTGCGGATGCCCAGCGAGGCGAAGCCGTCCAGCAGGTCGTCGATCATCACCATCAGGTAGACGCGCACCCCCAGCTCGCCGTCCCGCGCCAGCTCCTGGTAGGCCTGGAACTCGTCGGCGGAGGAGAGCATCGCCTCGGCCACGCTGGTGATGCCGTAGGCGCGGAAGGCCTTCGCCGCCGCCCGCAGGTCGTCCTTGATCTCGGAGACCGTCGCCCGCGGGATGCAGGCCCGCACCAGCTCGATCGCCGTCTCGCGCAGCACCCCGGTCGGCTCGCCCGCCGCGTCGCGGTCGATGATGCCGCCCTGCGGGTCCGGCGTGCGCGCGCCGATGCCGGCCAGCGCCAGCGCCGCCGAGTTGGCCACCGCGATGTGCCCGCAGGTGCGGGAGAGCAGGGCCGGACGGCCGCCGGTGGCGGGGTCGAGGTCGTGGCGGTCCGGGTGGCGCCGTTCGGCGAGGCGGGTGTCGTCGTAGCCGCGGCCGATCAGCCACGGGTGGGCGGCGGGCGCCGGGGCGGCCGCCGCCCTCCGGAACGTCGCCGCGATCTCGGCGATGGATGCCGCATCGTCCGGCTTCGCCGAGATCTGGCGCAGGCTACGGCCGAAGAAGATGGGGTGGGTGTGGTTGTCGTCGAACCCCGGGACCAGCGTCGCCCCGGCGAGGTCGATCACCTCCGTTCCCGGCCCGATCTCCTCCTTCAGGTCCTCGTGCCGCCCCACCCGCGTGAAGCGCCCGTTGCTCACCGCCACCGTCTCGGCGGTCGGCACGGCGTCGTCCATCGTGAGCACGGTTCCGTTGGTGTAGACGAGGTCGGCTGGCATGTGCTGGTCCTCCGGCGCCGGGGTCGAGGCCCCCTCAGAACGTCGCGATCCGCACCCCCGCCCGCTCCAGGTCCTCCCGCACGCGGGTCAGCACCGCCACCGCCCCCGGCGTGTCCGAGTGGATGCAGAGCGAATCGACCTCGATCGCGATGTCCGTCCCGTCCACGCAGCGCAGGCGGCCGTCCTGCAGCAGCCGCAGCACCCGCTCCGAGGCCTCCGCCGGGTCGGTGATCAGCGCGCCCGGCGTGCCCCGCGCCACCAGCGTGCCGTCCGGGTTGTAGCCGCGGTCGATGAACCCCTCCCGCGCCGTCGTCAGCCCCGCCGCCGTCGCCGCCGCGAACAGGTGCGTTCCCGGCTGCGCCAGCATGATCAGCGACGGATCGAACGCCTTCACCCCCGCCGCGATCGCGTCGGACAGCGCCCGGTCCCGCACCGCCGCGTTGTAGAACGCGCCGTGAGCCTTCACGTGGTGCATCCGAACGCCGGCGGCGCGGCAGAAGCCGTCGAGCGCGGCGGTCTGGTAGAGGGTGTCGGTGCGGGCCTCGTCCGGCGACATCCGGATCTCGCGCCGGCCGAACCCCACCAGGTCCGGGTAGCCGGGATGCGCCCCGATGGCGATCCCCTTCGCCTTGCAGGTCGCCACCGTGCGCTCCATCACCCGCGGGTCGCCGCCGTGCCACCCGCAGGCCACGTTCGCGCTGGAAATCAGGTCGAACAACTCCGCGTCGAACCCCACCTGGTGGGCGCCGAACGCCTCCCCAAGGTCGCTGTTCAGGTCGATCGTGCGGGACATGGCGTCTCCTTGCTGTCGTCGAGCGTGTTCGGGCTTGTGGGCTTGTAGCTTGTGGCTTGTGGCTTGTGGCTCGTGGCTCGTGGCTCGTGGCTCGTGGCTCGTGGCTCGTGGCTCGTGGCTTGTGGCTTGTGGCTTGTGGGTTCCGCCTCGGGAGCGCCTGCAAGCTGGCTGGGACTCGTGCAAGGCTCTGAAGCGCCGATTCTCGGGAATCAGACGAACTCCAAGCCACTAGCTAAAAGCCCACAAGCCACAAGCCACTAGCCAAAAGCCCACAAGCCCACAAGCCCACAAGCCCACAAGCCCACAAGCCACAAGCCCACAAGCCACAAGCCCACAAGCCCACAAGCCCCCCTCCCTACATCACAAACACCGGCTTCATCACCCCGCCGCCGGCCATGTCGGCCATCGGCTGGTTCACGTCGTCGAGCCGGTAGCGGGTGATCAGCGGGCCGAGGCCGAAGCGCGCCTGCATCGCCGGGAGGTTCCGCAGGTGGCCCAGGTAATGCCGCTCCGAGAACGCCCAGGAGCCCAGCATCGTCAGTTGCTTCTTCGTGATCACGTGCGGGTTGATCGGCGTCGTGCC
>JBJTKE010000553.1:0-2818 GCA_046096285.1 Chloroflexota bacterium | reverse complement strand
GCCCCACCCCGACGAAACGCCCCTCTCCCGCCGGAGCAGGGAGGGGTTGGGCAGTGGGCACGCGTCCCGCCCAGCCCGGAGACCCAGAACTGCCAGGGAATGCGGGGGTTTGCGGTGAGGGCACATGGCCGGACCGGTGCGGACAGGCGCACCGGTCCGAGCATGGGCCCGCTGCCCTCCCCAGGGCGCGGGTCCGACGGCGTAACGCGCCATGCCCGCGCCGGCCCCCCGCCTGTGCGATACTGCCCCATCCTGAGCACGAGGACAGCCGCGCGGGGGCCGGGAGCACAGGAGCGCAAGCCATGTCCACACGCCTTGTCGATCTCGTCGCCCAGGCCCTCGGCGGCAGCGCGAACCGCCGCGATGGGCTGCGCGCGGCCGCCGCCGCGGTGGCCGCCGCGCTCACCCGGCAAGCCGCCGGGGCCGCGCCCCGCCCCGGGGCCGAGGGTCCCTGCGGGAACGGCTCCCAGAGGGACAACGCCTGCACCCGCGACGCCGACTGCTGCACCGGCGTCTGCATCCTCCCGGGCAAGGACGCCGCCGCCAGCGGCACGGGCGGGAACCGCCGCGGCAAGGGCAAGCACAACCGCGGCAAGGGCAAAGGCAAGGGCAAGCACCGAGCTCCCGCTGGCCGCTGCCGGTGCCTGACGGCGGGCAGAGCCTGCGCCGACAGCCGCAACTGCTGCCCGGGCCTGGGCTGCGCCAACGGCACGTGCAGACACGACAAGCCCGCCCGCCCGGTGCGCCTCGGCCGCCCCTGCACCAGCACCGACACCTGCGCCGACGACCGCGCGACCTGCACCAGCTACAGGTGGGGCGACCGCGCAGGCACTGGTGCGTTCTGCCTGCTCGCCACCGGCGATTCCTGCTCCGGCAACCAGCAATGCCCCACCGACCGCTGCCTCGATGGCGTCTGCGCGCCCTGCAGCGTCCCGGCCTGCGGCGTGGCCTGCACCCCCATCGTCTGCGCCAGCGGCTGCGAGTTCACCACCGTCCAGGCCGCCATCGACGCCCGGCAGGGCACGGCGGACAGCATCGTCGCCATCGGCGCGGGAACCTGGGAGGAAAACCTGCAGGTGGCCGCCGACGTCACGCTGCGCGGCTGCCCCGGCGCGGAAACCGTCCTTCGCAACACCTCCTATTTCGCCCGCACCGTCTCCGCGGCCGGCCCGGCGTCCCTCACCCTGCTCGACATCACGATCGACGCCTACGCCGACAAGCCGGGCGGCGACTACGGCGGCGGCGTCTACACGCAGGGCGACCTCACCATCGCCGGCACGACCGTCATCCGCAACGCCGGCTGGGACAAGGGCGCCGGCGCCTACGTCGCCGCCGACGGCCGCACCCTGACCATCACCGACGACGCCGTGATCGAAAACAACGCCGTCAGCAACGCCGGGGGCGGCGCGTTGCTCGAGGGTCTCTCCGATCTCGTCGTCAACGGCTCCGCCATCCTCCGCGGCAACACCACCGACTCCTACGGCGGCGCGCTCGCCGCCGCCTACGGCGCAAATGTCGCCATCTCCGGCGCGGTCCGCATCGAGAACAATCTCGGCGGCGGCGCCGGTCTTTTCCTGTACCGCGGCGACGCCACGCGCGCCATTTCCGTCGTTGTCGAGGGCGATGTCGTCGGGACTGGCAACGCCGCCAATGCCGGCCAGGACGGCGGATTCGCCCGCTTCCAGAACTCCGGCACCGGAACCTACTACGAGATGGACATCCGATTCCGCGACCGCGTCCGCATCACCGGCAACTCCTCCACCGGCGACGGCGGCGCGCTCTCCAGCCGCTGGGGCAGGATCACCATCTCCGGGTCGGCCGAGTTCAGCGGCAACCAGTCCACGGACGACGGCGGATTCGCCTGGGTTGCCGCCGGCGGTTACGGCGATCCGTGGCCGGATGGCGTCATCGGTCTCGCGATCGAGGACAATGCCACCATCACCGGCAACTCCGCGGCCTCCACGGGCGGCGGGTTCACGCTCGTCCGCACCGCCGGCGCCCTTTCCAGCAGCGCGCCCGTCACCGGCAACTCGACCCCCCTCAACGGCGGCGGCGTCGCGCTCGTCCGCTCGACGCAGGTTGCGTCGCTCGCCATCTCCGGCGCGGCGGCCATCACCGGCAACACCGCCAACAACGGCGGCGGCCTCTGGTCCAACGATGCCGCCAACGTCGTTACCGGCGGCGCGGCCATCACTGGCAACACCCCGGACGACTGCGCCGGCGTCACCTGCTGACGCCGCCACCCAACCGGCGTGCGCATTCGGCCGGATTCATCCGTCCACGCCGAGAACCGGCGCATTCCACCCCCCCTCGCGAGCACAAGCCCCTCTCCGTCGCACGGGGAGAGGGGTTGGGGTGAGGGAAGATGGCCGCTGACGGGACCAGCCGTTCAACCCGATGCAGTCAGGTGGGCGTTGGGACGAGCGCAGGCCGAAACACGCCAGAAGTTCGACTCCCCCGGGGAGGTTGCGGTGTCGATCCGCGGGCTCCGGGCAAGGCCGTCTCCACATGCATGATCACCTCGCCGTGATGCTCTTCTCTTCCAACGCGCCACATGCCAGCATGTCTCGGAGCGTGGCGGCGCGGAGCAGCGCCGGCGGCCCCCGGGGAGCACCGCAGCACATAAAGGCGCATTCAGCCGGATGCTCGGCGGCGCGTCTACCCGGCGGCGATTCGCTGATCTCCGGCAACGACGGCCTGACCCTCGGCGGCGGCGCCCTCAGCCCCGGCGCGGCGCGCCACCAGGACCGCGCCGCCATCCGCGATAACCCCGCCACTACGGGGGCCGGGCTCGCCCTGGGGAGCCCGGCCCCCGTAG
>JBJTKE010000552.1:0-6142 GCA_046096285.1 Chloroflexota bacterium | reverse complement strand
ACGTCGGTGAAGGTGCCGCCGATGTCCACGGCGACCCGGACCCGCTTGCCGCTCATCGGGCGCCCTCCCCGGCGAGCGCCGCCGCCGGCCGGCCGTAGTCCGACGCCAGCCGGTCCGGGGTGAGGTAGCCGTCCACCAGGTCATCCCGCAGCGAATCGGCCGGGCGGTCGCCCGGATCGCCCCACCCGCCGCCGTTGGCGGGGACGAGGCGCACCACATCCCCCGGCTGCAAGGGCAGCCCGGTCACCCGCCCGCCGGAGAGCCGCTCGCCGCTGGTGCGGACGACCTCCCAGTAGTTGATCGTCCCGTCCTGTCCGCCGTCGATCCCCCACGGCGCCGTGGCGGATCGCCCCAGCGAGGCCAGCAGGGATGCGCCCTCCGGGCTGGTCACCCGGTACTCGCGGATCGTGCCGAAGCCGCCGCGCTGCCGGCCCGCGCCGCCCCCGGCCTCGATGTTCAGCCGGTTGCACTCCATCGCCAGCGGGAAGGCGTGCTCCACCACCTCGGCCGGGTAGTTGAAGGTGTCGCCATCGGTCGTGGCGATCAGCCCGCTCTCGCCGTCGTCGTCGATGCTCGCGCCCCAGCCGCCGTCCTGCGGCGTGCCCATCACCCAGTACTCGCCGTCGGCGTGGACGCCGCCGATGTAGCAGGCCGCCAGCGAGACGTAGGACCCGGCGGACAGCCGCTCCGGCAGGACCGGGGCGAGCGCCTTCCAGACCAGTTCCGTGGCGAACGCCGACCCTTCGAAGTACCACCCGGTCGGCCGGGGCCGGATCGCGGTGAAGACCGTGCCCTCCGGGCAGATCACCTCCAGCGGCCGAAACAGCCCCTCGTTGGAGGGCGCCTGCGGGGCGACGATGCCCTTGAAGATCGTCTTGCAGGCGGACATCAGCGCGCCCCGCGCGCAATTGACGGGACCCTGCACTTGCGGCGAGGACCCGGTGAAATCGCAGGTCATCCGCTCCGGCGTCACCTCGACCCGTACCCGCACCGGGATCGGGTCGGTGGTGATGCCGTCGCCGTCGATCGCGTCGGTCGCCTCGTAGACGCCGGGGGGCACCCGTTGCAGGGCGTCGAGCGCGATCCGCTCGCCGTGGTCGAGGATCTCCTCGAAGGTCTCCAGCGTGACGCCCAGCCCATAGCGCCCGACGATCTCGGCCAGCCGCCGCTCGGCGATGCGTCCCGCCGCGATCCCGGCGTTGAGGTCGCCGATGGTCATGATCGGCAGCCGCACGTTGGCCCGGATGATCTCGACGATCTCCTCGTTCATGACGCCCTCGCGGGCAAGCCGCACCTGCGGGAACTGGATGCCCTCCTGGAAGACCTCGGTGGAGTCCGGGGCGAGCGACCCCAGCACCTTGCCGCCGAGTTCCATCCAGTGCGTGACCGAGATGGAGAAGGCGATCACCCGCTCCCCCGCGAACACCGGGATGACAATGGCCACGTCATTGGCGTGGGTGCCCCCGCCCGCGCCGCCGTTGGTCATGTAGATGTCGCCGGGGCGCATCGCGGCAACCGGGTGGCGGCGCAGGATCGATTCGATCTGCGGCCGGAAGGTGCCGGTGAACAGGCAGAGCCCGTTGTCCTGGGCGATGACCCGCCCCTCGGCGTCGGCCAGCCCGCAGGCGAAGTCGAGCACCTCGTAAACGATGGGGCTCATGCTGGTGCGGGCCAGCACCACCCCCATCTCGCTGGCGATGGCGAGCAACTTGCTGCGGACGATTTCACGGGTGAAGACGTCGCTGGTCCGGTTGGAGGGCACCCCAGACTCCCAGGTGGCGAACGATCGCGCGGATCGCATGGAAACGATTGCACCAGCCGCTCCCGGGCGCGTCGCAGCAACCGGGGGATGCCCACATTCAACGATGAAATCGTCAACTTCGCAAGGGGCCGCCGGTGCGCGGCCGCCGCGCCCGCCCAACAGGATCGAGAGCGGGACCGCTGGACCTTTGCGAGAATCCATCCTCGATGGCAGTCATGGCCGCCGCGCTCGCGGCCGCGAGGAGGTTCCGGATGCAGCAGGCAGGGACGCGGGTCCGCATCGGCATCGACATCGGCGGCACCTTCACCGACTTCGTGCTGCTCGATGAGGCCACCGGCCGCATCCGGCTCGAAAAGACCTCCACCACGCCCGGGCGGCTCACCGTTGGCGTCGGCAACGGACTCGATGCCCTCGGCGTGGACCTGGCGAGCGCGCGGATGATCGTCCACGGCACGACCGTCGGGCTCAACTGCTTCCTCGAGCGCAAGGGCGCGCGCACCGGGCTCATCACCACCGCCGGGTTTCGCGACGTCTACGAGATCGGCCGCGTCAACCGCGAGGAGATGTACGACCTCTTCTACCGGAAGCCCGAGCCACTGGTCCCGCGCGAGCATCGCCTCGAGGTCCGCGAGCGTGTGACCGCGCTCGGCGAGGTGCTCGTCCCGCTCGATGAGGACGACGTCTGCGCCGCCGCCGCCCGGTTCCGGGCGGACGGGATTTCCTCCATCGCCGTCTGCCTGCTGCACGCCTACGCCAACCCCGCGCACGAGGTGCGGATCGGCGAGATCCTCGCCGCAGCCTACCCGGAAGCGCTTGTCACCCTCTCCCACGACCTCGCCCGCGAGTGGCGGGAATACGAGCGCACCAGCACCGCCGCCATCAACGCCTACATCGGCCAGGTCGTCGAAGGCTATCTCGGGGCGGTCGAGGATCACCTCGCGGCCCGCGGCCACACGCGGCCGTTTTTCGTCAACCAGTCCTCCGGCGGCGTCATCTCGGTCGCCACCGCCAAGGGCAAACCGGTGCGGACCATCATGTCCGGCCCGGCGGGCGGCGCGGTCTCGGCCGCCGCCCTCGGCGCGCAGGCAGGGTTCCCGGACGTGATCGCCTTCGACATGGGCGGCACCAGCACCGACGTCTCGCTGGCCATCGGCGGGCAGGTGCGGGTCACCGCCGAATCCCGCCTGGAGCGCCATCCGGTGATGGTGCCGATGGTGGACATCCGCTCCATCGGGGCGGGCGGCGGCAGTGTCGCGTGGCTGGATGCCCACCGGCGACTTGATGTCGGCCCGCGCAGCGCCGGGGCCGAACCGGGACCCGCCTGCTACGGCCGCGGCGGCGCGGAACCCGCCGTCACCGACGCCAACCTCGTGCTCGGCCACCTCGCGGAGCGCCCGTTGGCCGCCGGCATCCTGCCCGACCGCGACGCCGCCGAACGCGCCATCCGCGAGCGCATCGCCGGCCCGCTCGGCCTCTCGGTCACCGAGGCTGCGGCCGGGATCATCGACATCGTGAACTCGAAAATGGCCTACGCCATCCGCGCCATCACCGTGCAGCGCGGGCTCGACCCGGCGGGCTTCGCCATGCTCGCGTTCGGCGGCGCGGGGCCGATGCACGGCTGCGCCATCGCCCGCGAACTCGGCATCCCGGTCACGGTCGTGCCGGTCGCGCCGGGCGCCTTCTCCGCGCTCGGCATGTTGCTCGGTGACGTTCGCCACGATCTCGTCCGCACCCGCCTCGCCCGGTTCGACGCCGTCGATCCCGCCGACCTCGCCGCACGCTTCGCCGCCCTGGAAGCCGAGGGCGCGGCCATGATCGCCGCCGAGGCGCCGGAGGCAGATCCGGCCGCCGAGCGCTCGGTCGAGTTGCGCTACGTCGGGCAGGAGTACACCGTCCGCGTGCCGGTTCCGCCCGGCGAGATCACGCAGGATGCGCTGCTGGCGGTCCGCCGCGAATTCGACCGCCGCCACGAGCAGCACTACGGCCATGCCTCCTCCGGGGAGCCCGCCGAACTCATCAACCTGCGCGTCACCGCGCTCGGCAGGCTCGGCGCGCCGGCCTTCGAGCCGATTGCGGACGGCGGCCAGACACCGCCGGAAACGGCCCGGATCGGCGAGCAACCGGCCTGGTTCGCCGGCGGATTCGCGATGACCCCGATCTGGAACCGCGACGCCCTGCTCGCCGGGAACCGGATCGCCGGCCCCGCGCTCGTCCTCGAGGGCGGCGCGACCACCGTGATCGACCCCGGCTTCGCCGCCTCCGTGGACCGCATCGGCAATCTCGTCATCCGCCAGGAGCGCGCCCAATGACCGAGCGACCCCGCCCCTCGTCCCGCACTCCGCTCAATCCCATCACCGTCGAGGTGCTGCGCCACGGCTTCCATGCCGCCGCCGACGAGATGAAGCTCAACCTGATGCGGACGGCCTATAACCCGATCATCTACGAGGTGCTCGACTTCAGCGTCGGCCTGTTCGACGACCGGGGCGACATGGTGTCCCAGGCGGCGGGGCTACCGATCTTCCTCGGCAACCTCGGTCCCTCGGTCAAGCAGATCATCGCCGACATCGGCCCCGAACACATGCGCGACGGCGACGTCTACCTCATCAACGACACCTACACCGTCGGCACCCACCTGAACGACGTCGTCGTCTGCACCCCGATCTTCCTGCCGGGCGAGCCGCTGCCGGTCGGCCACGCCGCCTCCCGCGCCCACTGGCTCGACATCGGCGCGGTCTCCCCCGGCGGCTGGACGACCGACACCACCGAGATCTACCAGGAGGGCATCCGCCTCCGTTCCATCCAACTCTACAAGGCGGGGGAACTCAACCGCGACGTCTACCGCATCCTTGCCGACAACGTGCGCTACGCCGACAGCGTCCTCGGCGACCTCCGCGCACAGATCGCGGCGTCCCGCACCGGCGAGCGCCGCTATGTGGAACTCATCCGGCGCTGGGGACTGGCGACCGTGCGCGAGGCCGTCGCCGCCATGTGCGACGCCGAGGAGGCGGCCGCCCGCGCCGCGGTCGCCGCCATCCCCGACGGCGTGTACGCCGCCGAGTCCTTCATGGACGACGACGGGGTGACGCTCGGTCTGAACCGCACGGTGAGGGCCACGGTGACCGTCGCCGGCGACGAAATGACCATCGACCTCGCCGGGTCGTCCCCGCAGGTCGCCGGCCCGATAAACTGCGGCTGGGCGGCCACCCTCTCCGGCGCGCGCATCGCCTTCAAGGCGATCACCGGGCCGTTGAGCCTCGTCAACGAGGGATCGTTCCGCCCGCTCACCCTGAAGGTCCCCGACGACTCCATGTTCAACGCGAAACTGCCCGCGCCTTCCGCCGTCTACGGCCTGGTGCTGATGACCCTGTGCGACACCATCTTCAAGGCCCTCGCCGACGCCCTGCCGGACCGCATCCCGGCGGCCCACTATGCCGACGTCAGCGCAATCTTCCTGTTCGGCACCGACCCCCGCTCTGGAGCGCCGTGGCTCCACGTCGAAGCCGAGGGCGGGGGATGGGGCGCGAACCGCTTTCGCGACGGCGAGAACGTGATGATCGCCATCGCGGACGGCGACACCCGCAACGTGCCCATCGAGATCGTGGAAGCCAAGTACCCGCTGCGCATCGACCGCTATGCCGTCCGCCCCGACTCCGGCGGCCCCGGCCGCTGGCGCGGCGGTCTCGGGCACTTCCGCGACTACCACGTGCTCGCGGACGACTGCCGGATCACCACCACCCAGGAGCGCTCGCAATGCCCGCCGTGGGGTCTGTTCGGCGGCGGCCCGGCGCTGACCAACCGCGTCGTGGTCGATCCCCACGGGGACTCCCCCGAGATCGTCCAGAAATGCACCGGCAAACCCGTGGCGCGGGACAGCGTCGTCTCCTGCCAGACCGGAGGCGGCGGCGGATATGGTCCCGCCTTCGCGCGCCCTGCCGAGGACGTCGCCGCCGACGTGCTGCGGGGATATGTGTCCATCGAGGGCGCCGCGAGGGACTACGGCGTGGTCCTCGACCCGGCAACGCTGGCGGTCGACGAGGCAGCCACGGCGTCGCGCCGCGCCGGAAAACCGGGGAGCGGCCGCCCAGGTCACGCAGCGACTACGGGGCGTCCGGGCATGGTTCCCGGACGCCCCGATCCCCTGAAGCCATCCCGGCGACGGTCAGGCGCCGGCCAGTTCCTCGTCGGTCAGCCCGTAGACCTCCCGCGCGGTCTCGACGGACACCAGGCCATCACGGAGGTCCTCCAGCACCAGCGCGCGGTCCCGCTTGCGGGGATCCCCCCAACCGCCGCCGGTGCCGGTGATGAGCCTGGCCACGTCGCCCTTTTTCAGGGTGTACCGCGCCGTCTTGCCGGCGAGGTAGTTGGGGCTGCCGTCGGCGT
>JBJTKE010000551.1:0-1851 GCA_046096285.1 Chloroflexota bacterium | reverse complement strand
ATCTTCGACAGCCACTACGACGCCTACAAGGGCGTCATTGCCTACGTCAAGGTCGTGGACGGCCGGATCGGCTCCGGCGAGCGGGTGCGGCTGATGTCCACCGGCAAGGAGGCCGACACCCTCGAGGTCGGCTTCTTCAATCCCAACATGACCCCCGCCCCCAGCCTCGAAACCGGGGAGGTGGGCTACATCGCCACCGGCCTCAAGGCCGTTGCCGACGTGCAGGTGGGTGACACCATCACCACTGCCGCCAACCCGGCAACCGACACCCTGCCCGGCTACCGCCCGGCCAAGCCGATGGTCTTCGCCGGGCTCTACCCGACCATTTCCGACGAGTACCCCTTGCTGCGCGACGCCCTCGAGCGCCTGCGGCTCAACGACGCTTCGCTCACCTTCGAGCCGGAAAGCTCGCTGGCTCTCGGCTTCGGCTTCCGCTGCGGCTTCCTCGGCCTCCTCCACATGGAGATCATCCAGGAACGGCTCGAGCGCGAGTACAACCTCGATCTGCTGGCCACTGCCCCCAGCGTGGAGTACGAGGTGGTGATGCACGGCGGCAAGATCGTCAAGGTCGACAACCCCGCCGAACTGCCCAGCCCCGGCGAAGTCGAGGAGATCCTCGAGCCGTGGATGGACATCTCCGTCATCGTTCCCTCCCGCTACATCGGCGCCGTCATGGAACTCGTCACCGGCCGCCGCGGCGCATACCGGGAGATGGTCTACCTCGATGAGGACCGCGTGCAGCTCAAGTTCGACATGCCGCTCGGGGAACTGATCATCGACTTCTACGATCAACTCAAGAGCCGCACGCAGGGGTACGCCTCCCTCGATTACCACTTCAAGGAGATGCAGCCCTCCGACCTCTTCAAGCTCGACGTCCTCGTCAACGGCGCCGCGGTCGACGCCCTCTCGCTCATCTCCCACCGCGACGACGCCTACTCCCGCGGCCGCGAGCTCGTCTCCACCCTGCGCGGCCTCATCCCCCGGCAGCAGTTCGACGTGCCGGTCCAGGCGTCGATCGGCAGCCGCATCCTCGCCCGCGAAACCATCCGCGCCCTGCGCAAGAACGTCCTCGCCAAGTGCTACGGCGGCGACATCTCCCGCAAGCGCAAGCTGCTGGAAAAGCAGAAAGAGGGCAAGGCCCGGATGAAGATCGTCGGCAACGTCGAGATCCCCCAGGAGGCCTTCATGGCCGTCCTCAGTCTCGGCGGCGACAAGGCGACGGCCGGAAAGGCCTGATCCCCGATGCCCGCCTCCATCACCATCGCCGGCGCCGGTCCCGGCGATCCGGGCGCTCTCACCCGCGCCGTCGCCGACGCCTACGACCGCGCCGAACGCATCATCCTGCGCACGGCCGTCCACCCCTCGCTCGACATCGCCGGCGACCCCCGCTGCGAGTCCTGCGACGATCTGTACACGACCCTTCCGACCTTCGACGCCGTATACGCGGCGGTCGTCGACCGGGTCATTGCGGCGGCCCGGAATGCGTCCGGCGAGATCGTCTACGCCGTTCCCGGCCATCCCTTCTTCGGCGAGCGCACCGTCCCCGCGCTGATCGCCCGCGCGCGGCGCGAGGGCATCCCCCTCCGCGTGCTTCCCGCCGCGAGCTGCGTCGATGCCGTCGCCGCCGCCGTCGGCGCGGACCCGATGGCCGAGGGCCTGCAACTCCTCGATGGTCTGGACCTCCAGACCATTGCCGAGGCTGAGCCGTTCTCCGGCGGCCAGCTCACCCTCGACCCGGCCCGGCCCGTGCTCGTCTTCCAGGTCCATGACCGCCGGGCCGCCGCCGGCGTCAAGTTGCGCCTCGCCCGCACCTACCCGGACGAACACCCGATCGTCGTCGTCACCGCTGCC
>JBJTKE010000550.1:0-7535 GCA_046096285.1 Chloroflexota bacterium | reverse complement strand
GACCCGGGCGCCGACGCCCCCCGCATGCGCATCGTCACCCAGCCCGAGCCAGCGGCCCCGCTCGGCGCACCGTCTCTGGAAACGCTGGTCGCTCTCTGGCCCCGCATCAAGGACGACGTCAAGGCTGTCAACCGGCGCGCCGAAGCCTTGCTGGCCGAGGCGGACCCCGCCCAGATCTCCGGCAACCGCATCACCATCGTCGCCGCCTACGAGTTCCACCGCGAGAAACTCAACAGCTCCGAAGTGCGCGAACTGCTGCAGGACACCATCGCCCGCCATCTCGGCATGCCGGTCACCGTCAACGCCGCGCTTCGCAACGAGACCCTGATCCCGGCCCCTTCCCGCGACGCCGCGCCGTCCGCCGCTACCTACCCCGAGGAATCCCCCTCCGATCCCTCCACCCTTGCCGAGACCGGCCCGGAGGAGGGCGACCGGTTCCGCATCCAGGCCGCCAGGAACATCTTCGACGCCGACATCCTCGACGGCGACCCGCGGGATTCCTGAACCCCCGGCCTCAGGACGGGCGGGGCGTCGCCGCTGGCGTTGCGTCCTTGACCCGCGCGGTCATCAGCAGCCTCGTCTCGCCGTTCTCTCCGATGACGAACACGTCGAATTCGCCCGCCTCGTAGTTGCGCCCCTTGACCGCCTGCGGCGACGTCCGGTAGAGCAGCCCCGCCGATGTCCACCGCAGGTCCGTCACCGCCGCGCCGGCGTCGGTTGGGATCAGGTAGCCCTGGCCCGCCTCCAGATCCCGCACCCACAGGCTGTGGAACTGCTCGCCCTCCGCGCCCGGAATCGACACCGTGTAGGCAACCGCGCTCCCGTCAGGGGACGGCGCGATGAGCGTCACATCGGCCACCGGGGCCGCGCTCCCCGCGCTCGCGATCAGTCTTCGCCCGTCGCCATCCGTCTCGATCCGCCACAGGTCGGCGTTCGCCGGAGCGCCGGAACCATCCCGCGGCCCTCCCTCCGTGAACAGCAGCGACTGCCCGTCGGGCAGCCAGGCGAATGACAGCACCGGTCGATCGCGGTCCCCCGCGATCACGTCGAGCCCACCGACTGGCGTGGCCACGGGCGTGGCTCCCGGCGTCGCCTGCACCGGCGCGAGCGTCCCCTCGCCGCCACCGACTCCCGCGGCCGGCATCGCCTCCACCACCGCCAGCCCCCGCACCGGTTCCCCCTCGCGGGCGCTGATGAACGCAATGCCCTGCCCGGTCGGCGACCACCGCGCCACCGCGGGCCACGGCGCTTCTGCCTCCGGCACGACGAGCGCGGGCGCGCCCGAGCCGTCCACCGGCATCGCCACGATCCCGCCCGGCTCGAACGAAACCAGCAACCGGTCCCCCTGCGGCGACCAGTCGATCGAACGCGGCGCCCGTGGACCGCCCGCCGCCGGGAGGGCATCCCCCGGCGCCTCCCGGTTCCACAGCCGCTTCCCGGCAGAATCGATGACCGTCACCGCCGCCTGCCCGGATCGCGTCACCGTCAGCACCGCGGCCCGGTCTCCCGACGGCGAGGCCGCGGAGCCAACGATCGCTTCGTTTTCCGCTGGCACGAACACATCCGCGGCCGCACCGTCTCCGGCGTCGATCGCCAGCAGATCGCGGTTCGCCCGCAGGTACACCGTATCCGGCGCGCCCCGCGCCACCACCAGGTCCGCCAGCGGTCGCACCGGAACCACGGTCTGGTCCATCCCTGGAGGAGGAGGAGGCGGCGTCACCGCCATCGTCGCAGTGGGCACGGCCGTACGCCGGGCATCGGTGGCGAACTGCCGGCCTTCCTCGCCGTCGGTGCAACCCGTCAGGGCGGCCAGCGCGACGCACACCGCGAAGCCCACCCCAACGCGTCCACCCATGCTGGCGGTCTGTTGCCTGCGCTTCATCGTGCTGCCGCGAATGTCGCCCATCCCACACACAGTGCCATGAGCCCCGGCCTATCATGCGGTCGGAGGTGAGAAATTGGGTCTGTTCAGCCGTCTGCCCAGCGAGCCAGTTTATAACACGCTTGCCGTCGTTCAGAGAACGGGGGTTCCGGCGGACACGTTCCGCGCCTGGGAGCGACGGTACGGGTTGCCGCAGCCGAACCGGACCGACGGCAACCAGCGGCGGTATTCCGATCGCGACATTGCGACGATCGCCTGGCTCCGCGACCAGACCAGCACCGGCCTGAGCATCAGTCAGGCCGTGGACCTTTTCCGCCAGCGTGACCGCGACACCCCCGACGAACTGACGAGGAACGTCTCCGAGGCTCCTGCGGTCGGAGACGGTCGGCTTGCCCGGTTCGTCGAGGGCATCGTCGAATCGCTTGTCGCCTTCAACGCCTCGCAGGCAAGCCGCGTGCTCGAAGATGCGCTCGCCCTCCTGCCGGTCGAGCAGGTCTGTCTTGAGATCCTCCAGCCCGTTCTCTACGAGGTCGGCAGGCGGTGGGACGCCCAGGAAATCGGCATCAGCGCCGAACACTTCGCCACCTCATGGGTCATTCGCAGGCTCGGAGCCCTCTACAACCAGGCGGAGCAGGTGCCCGGCCGCGGTCTCATCCTCGCCGCATGCCCCGAGGGCGAACTCCACGAGGCCGGCCTCCTGCTCACCAGCCTCATTCTGACCCGCCGCGGCATGAACATCCTGTACCTGGGCCCGAATCTGCCAACCGATGACCTCATCACCACCGTCCAGCGTCTGAAGCCCGAGATGGTCCTGCTCTCCGCCTCGACCGTCGCCTCCGCCGAGCGCCTTGCCCTCGCCTGCCGCGAAATCCGCGCCCGGTTCTCCGGCGGCGCGGGTCCCGAGATCGGCTACGGCGGCAGCGTCTTCATCGACGCTCCCCACCTCCGCACCGGAGTCGACGGCCACTTTCTCGGCGCCAGCGCCGACGAAGCCGCCGACTTCGTGGAGTCGCACGTCGCCCGCACCGCTCCCTCCCCCCGCTGACGTCGCCCGCCGGGCGCTGTGCTAGACTCGCCGCCGGTATTCGGCCTTTTCACCCACCCACGAGGCTCTCCATGCGCCTGTCCCGCGAGGACGTCGAACACGTCGCCGCCCTGGCCCGGCTGGGGTTGACCGAGGCGGAAATCCAGCGCCTTCAGGATCAACTCTCCATGATCCTCGACCAGATCGCGATCCTCGAACGACTCGACACCGCCGCCATTCCCCCGACGGCGCAGGTCACCGCCCTTGCCAACGTCTGGCGTGACGACATCGAGCGGCCGAGCCTCCCCCGCGAGCAGGTCCTCGCCAACGCTCCCCGCCAGGCTGATGGGTTCTTCGAAGTCCACGCCGTCCTCGGCGCTTCCGACGCGGAGGAGGCGTGATGTCCCCCTCCCCCCTCGCCTGGCTCACCGCGGCCGAGGCTCGCCGCGCCCTCGACGCCCGCGAGTTCTCCGCCGTCGAACTGGCCGAGGCTCATCTCGAGCGCATCGCGGCCAGCGACGGAGATGTCGGCGCGTTCCTCCACGTCATGGGCGAAACCGCCCGCGCCCAGGCCGCCGCCGCCGACCGCCGGATCGCTGCCGGCGACGCAGCCCCCCTTACCGGCATCCCGGTCGCGCTCAAGGACGTCCTCGTCACCACCGAAGCGCACACTACCGCGGGCAGCCGCATCCTCGAAGGCTACCGCTCCCCCTACGACGCCACCGTCGTCCGCCGCCTGCGGGAGCAGGGCGCGGTGTTCGTCGGCAAGGCCAACCCCGACGAATTCGCGATGGGTTCCTCCAACGAAAACAGCGGGTACTTCCCGGTCCACAACCCCTGGGACCTGGCTCGCGTTCCCGGCGGCAGCAGCGGCGGCCCCGCCGCGGCCGTCGCCGCAGGCATGGCCACCCTCAGCCTCGGCTCCGACACCGGCGGCTCCATCCGGCAGCCTGCCGGTTTCTGCGGCGTCGTCGGCGTCAAGACCACCTATGGCCGCGTCTCCCGCTATGGCCTCATTGCCTTCGCCAGCAGCCTCGACCAGATCGGACCCTTTGCCCGCACCGTCGAGGATGCCGCCATCATGCTCGAGGCGATCGCCGGCAACGACCCCCACGATTCCACCACCGCCCCGGTTCCGGTTCCCGGCTACGCCGCCGCGCTCGGCGGGGACCTGCGGGGCATTCGCCTCGGCGTCGCCCGAGAGTACGGCGTCGACGGCATGGAACCCGGCGTCTCGGCTGCCGTCAACGCCGCCATCGCCCGGTTGCGCGATCTCGGCGCGTACATCGTCGAAGTCAGCCTTCCCCACACCGAGTACGCGCTCGCCACCTACTACATCATCGCCCCGGCCGAAGCCAGCGCGAACCTCTCCCGCTTTGACGGAGTGAAGTACGGCCTCTCCGTCGAGGCGCCCACGCTGCGCGAAACCTACGAGCGCACCCGCGGCGAAGGCTTCGGCCCCGAGGTCAAGCGCCGCATCATGCTCGGAACCTACGCCCTCAGCGCCGGCTACTACGATGCCTACTACGTCAAGGCCCAGAAGGTCCGCACCCTCATCAAGCAGGATTTCGACAACGCCTTCGAGCAGGTCGACGCCATCGTCGCCCCGACCTCCCCGACCGTCGCCTTCGGGCTGAATGCCCGCACCAGCGACCCCTACCAGATGTACCTCGCCGATGTCTTCACCATCCCGGCCAACATGGCTGGCATCTGCGGCATCTCGGTTCCCTGCGGATTCAGCGACGGCATGCCGGTGGGCCTTCAGGTGCTCGCCCGCCACTTCGACGAGTCCACCATGTTCCGCGTCGCCCATGCCTACGAACAGGCCGAACCGTGGAAGGACATGCGCCCTGGCATCGCCTCCCTCGCCTGACCCTTCGCGTTGACGCCCCTCATGCCTGCTGCTATATTTCCTGCCGCCGAGGGCCGCTAGCTCAATTGGCAGAGCAACTGACTCTTAATCAGTTGGTTGTAGGTTCGAGTCCTACGCGGCTCACCCGGAGCGTTCGACCGGCGGGTTTTCCCGCCGGTCGTTCTGTTTCCCTCGGGCGCCCGAGAACCATCACACGGGCGCCACCCTCGCCGACGATGCCCGCCGCTGGCCGGCCACCAGCAGCGGCGCCAGCGCCAGCGACACCGCGATCGACACCAGCAGCGGCGTCTGCGGCGAAACTGCGTAGAGTTGGCCCGACAGGATCGGCGCGCTCCAGAACGCAAGATTTCCCCCCATGTCCCCCAGCGAGAAGACCCGCATCCGGTGCCGGTCCGGCGCCACCTCGGCCAGCGCCGCCCCGAACATGCCCCACGCCGAGAACAGCCCTCCCCGCCCAAGGAAGGCGACGGCCAGCAGCCACACCAGGTTCGTCGACAGGCACACCGCCAGCGAAGCCGAGACGAACACCGCGCACATCGCCGCCGCCGCCAGCGGCGCTCCCTGGAAACGCCGCGACCGCGCAACGAACAGCCCGAACACGATTGACCCGATGGCGGGTGTCGACCCCAGCGCCGAGATCGTCGCCGGATGCAGTCCCTGCACCTCCTCGAGGAACGGCGGCAGCAACGACGTCCCCACCGACATCGCGAACACGCTCGCCGCCTGCAGGCCCAGCACCAGCCGCACCCCCGGGTCCGCGAACGCCTCCCGGAACGTCGACCGGCTCTCTGCCGTCGCCGCGGCTTTCGGCGTTGTCGCGTTCAGCCGCCAGTAGACCAGCGCCGACGCCACGCACCACGCCGCCGAGTAGTAGAACACCGCCTCCATCCCAAGCTTCGCGATGATCAGCCCGGCCAGCAGCGGCGACAGCCCGACCGAGACCGCCGGCGCAACCGAGAACACCAGCGTGTACGCCCGCACCCGCTGCGCCCCCGCGTGGTCCGAGACATGCGACTTGGCCACCGGCGACGCCAGCACGCTGAACGCGCTCAGCAGCAGCATCGGGGCCAGTTGCGTCCAGTGCTGCGCAAGCCCCGCCGTCACCAGCCCCAGCCCCAGCAGCGCCCGCGAGATCACCGCCAGCGTCCGCGGCGCGAACCGCTCCGCCAGCGACGCGGCGCGGGTCAGCACCAGCAGCCGCAGGATGCCGGTCGCTCCCAGCAGCAGGCCGACAACCGTCACCGGCGCACCCAGCCGCGCCATCCACAACGCCCAGACGCCCTTGAACGCGGACATGGTCGCCTCGTCGCAGACCATCGCCCACAGCACCAGCCCGACCTCGCGGCCAAGCCCGAAATCCCACCTGAAGCGGCCGCGCACCCCGTTCCTTCCGTCGACACGCCCCGGGGCGGTCGCGTACCCTCTCGCCTGCGGCGGTTCGCCGCCGCGCTGTCGCGACCGGCAGCATACCGCCCGCCGCCGTTCCACGCGGAGAAGTCCGTGGCCGCGATCGCCGCCGAAACCCGCAACCCCATCGAGCAGCCCGGTTTCGGCCCCGCCCTGCGGCGCCTCCGCGAATCGCGCGGGCTTTCCAAGGCCAACGTCGCCCGGCGCTGCAACGTCGACCCCAGCCATGTCACCCGGCTGGAACAGTCCGAGCGAGGCGTCAGCCGCGATCTGGTCGACAAGCTCGCCCGGGCGCTCGACGCCTCGCATGGTGAGGAACTGGAACTCATGCGGGAGGCTGGCTTCCTCTCCCCCGAAACCGCCCAGGTGCTTCTCCAGCCGGAACTGGCCCGCCTCTCCGCCCTCCTCGCCGGCGAGGACCTTGCCCCTGCCCACCGGGACCTGATCGTCCGCCACCTTCGGCTCGCCCTCGATGCCGCCGCCTCCCTTGGCTACCGCATCGCCGACCCCTTCTCCTCCTGACAGCCCGGCCCCTACCGCCCGGACGGTTCCGGAACCGGCCGTCTCCAACCCCGGCTCTCGCCCGGATGGTTTCGGGATCGGCCGTCTCCGGCCCCGAACAGCCCTCGCGCGCCCTGCGCTGAATCGCCGCACTTCGCCCCAGTCACCACAAGAAGCCCTGCTCCCTCGCACTGGGAGAGGGGTTGGCGCGAAGGAAGATGCCTGCGCCGGTGCAGGGTTCCAAATCTGTCCGGGTGCGGCGGCTACCGCCTTTCGCCCCGAACCCGACAACATGCCCTTCTCCAGCCGTGGCTGGGCAGGAGATGTGGAAGGGCGTCCAGCCCACCCGGACTTGAGTTCCAAAACCGTCCGGGCATACGAACCCGGCCCTACCCAAGCGCCTCCGGTCCCTGCCTGCGCCGCGTCCGCACCATCGACCAGCGCGCCGCCTCCTCGCGCCGCCGACGCCGCACACTCCGCACCCCGACCAGCAGCAGCCCCAGCGCCACCGCCGCAAGCACCTGCACCACGCCGAACAGGTCCGCCGCCGCCGCCGCGAAGAAGATCGGGATGAACGCCACGGTGTTCGAGATCGTGTAGAACGTGGCATACACCCGCGCCCGGATCTGGTCGTGCGAACGCTCCTGCAGGATCGTCTGGGCGGGCACCAGCACCAGCGCGTTGCACACCCCGAGCAACGCCGCAAGTGTCCCCGCCAGTGCGATCTCGGCCGCCACCGGCGGCTCCCCGCCGCCCCGCCACATCAACCCGACCACATCCTTGCTGAACGCCAGCAGCAGCAGCGTCAAGCCCGCCAGCGTCAGCGACCAGTCGATCACCGCCTCGCG
>JBJTKE010000549.1:0-2048 GCA_046096285.1 Chloroflexota bacterium | reverse complement strand
GATGTTGTCGGTCAGGTCGATTTCGATCATCCCGGCGGCCGGTTCGATGGTCACCTTGACGTTGATCCGGCGGAAGGTCCCGGCGTTGTGCGGGATGTCGGGGTCGATGCTGTTGAACACCCCGGTCATGCAGTTGTTGCGCGCGCAGGCGCGGGACTCGTTCACCCCGGCGGGCACGCAGTGGATGTTGTCGGTCAGGTCGATTTCGATCATCCCGGCGGCCGGTTCGATGGTCACCTTGACGTTGATCGGGATGCCCTCCGGCAGCGGGCCGAACGGGTCATGGCTCCCGGACCCGGAGATGGTTCCGGCGGGCATCTCCGAGATGACATGGGCGATGCGGCGTTCCGAGTAGTCGAACCACTCCTCGATGAACTGCCGCATGGTGTCCGCGCCGTACCTGGCCACGATGTCCTTGAGCCGGGCTTCGCCGATGCGGGCCGAGCCGACCATCGCCAGGTAGTCGCCGTCCCACTGGTCCGGCACGCGGATGCGCTGACGGCACATCCGGATCACGTCGTCGATGTCCTCCCGGTCGCGTTGCACCCGCACCGCCGGGAAAATGAGGCTGCCCTCCTCGTAGACGTCACGGGCGAAGGGCATGTAGGTGGTGGGGTTGGCGTTGCCGCAGTCCGCCTGGTGGGCCTTGGCGGCAGCGGTGAACAGATGCACCCCGTCCACGATGACCGGAACGAGGATGACGTGATCGGCGGGGTGCGTATTGCCGAGGTAGGGATCGTTGTGCAAGTAGGCGTCGCCGTCGCGGATGTCGTCGTGCAGGCGGGTCATCGCCTCGGCGAGGAACTCCATGCCGATGACGTGCACCGGAAGGCCCTCCGCCGAGGCGAGCAGGCGGTTGTCGCCGGTGATGATCGCGCAGGAGAAGTCGCGCGCCATGTTGAGCACCGCCGAGCGGCCGGTGCGCAGGAGGGTGTTCTCCATCTCGCGGACGATGGTGTCGAGGCGGTTCGCGATGACCGCCAACTGGACGGGATCCATGGCCATTTCGGGTCCTCCTCCTGGGAGCGAGGCGCTACCGCGCGCCGCCCGCCGGCGCGACGTCGAGCGGGTAATTGCCGAACGAGGTGACCGTGGCCGACGATCCGGGATAGACCACCACCGTGGTCGTCGGCTCGCGGATGATGGCCGGGCCCTCGATGCGGGCGCCGGGGGCAAGCCGCGGGCCGTCGAACATCGGCGTCTCCACCGTGCCCGTTTCCAGGAAGTAGGCGGAGATGCTGCTGGCGCCGGACGCCGCCCCGTCGACGACCGGTCGCGACGAAACCGGCGGTTTGCGGGTGACCGCGACCGCGCGGGACTTCCAGATCAGGCACTCCAGGTACTGGCCCGGATCGTCCACCGCGAAGACGCGCTTGTGGGTTTGGTGGAAGGTCGCTTCGAGCGCGTCGATGTCGGCCCGGGAGGAGATGCGGGATGCGCCGACCGGGATATCCAGTTCCCAGACCTGCTGCCGGTACCGGGCGGCGGCGAGGTACTCGATGCGGGTGGAGACCGGGTCGAGATCGGCCAGGTCGGCGAGAAAGTCCTTCGCCCGGCCCTCCACGGCGGCAAGCGCGCCGTTCACGGCCGCTAGGTCCATGTCGCGGGTTTCGGCGTACCGGGAGACGGAGAACTCGGAGATGATGTCGGCGTACCTGGCGCCGCAGGCGCTGAGCGCCCCGGCGGTGCTCGGCAGCAGGATGCGCCGGCAGCCGAGTTCGCGGGCGATCGGCACGATGTTGAGTCCGGACGCCCCTCCCCCGGCGACGATGGTCACCTCGCGCGGGTCGATGCCCTGGGCGATGGTGATCTCCCTGATTGCGCCGACGATGTTCTCGGTGGCGATCACGATGATGGCCGAGGCCGCACGCTCGACCGGCCAGCCCAGCGGGGTGGCGACGTGGGTCTGGATGGCCGTCCGCGCGGCATCCGGGTCCAGGGTCAGCCTGTCGCCGAGAAAGTAGCCCGGGTCGAGGTAGCCGAGCACCACCGCGGCGTCGGTCACGGTGGGAAGGACGCCGCCGCGTCCGTAGCACGCGGACCCAGGC
>JBJTKE010000548.1:0-3805 GCA_046096285.1 Chloroflexota bacterium | reverse complement strand
ATCGAGCAGATGGCGGACGATGTCGAGGCGCTTCGGATGGCGCTCGGTCTCGGCAATGTGAACGTGCTCGGCAACTCGTTCGGCGGGTTCTGGGCCCTGACCTATGCGCTGCGGTACCCGGAATCGCTGAAAAAGCTGATCCTGATCACCACGTCGCCCAGTCACGAGTTCTACGAGGCGGCGAAGGTGGAGGCGGCGAAGAAGGGCACCCCGGAACAGATCGCCGAAATCCCGCGGGTGTTCGAAGGCCATGACATGACCGAGGCCGAGTTCGAGCACTGGTGGCAGGTGATGGCCCCGCTCTACTACCACCGCTGGGACGAGAGCTACCGCGAGGCCGGGAAACGGGGCCGCCCGAACAAGGAGATCGTCTCCTACATGTTCCGCAACGTGCTGCCGAGCTATGACGTGCGGGGCGGACTGGCCAGCATTGCTGCGCCGACGCTCGTCATCGGCGGCCGGCATGACTGGGTGACGCCGGTGAGCCAGTCGGAGCTGATCGCGGCCGCGATCCCGGGAAGCCGGCTCGAGATTTTCGAGCACAGCGGGCACTCGCCGTTCGTCGAGGAGCAGGCCGGATTCGTCGAGCTCGTCCGCGATTTCATGGGGTTCGATCGAGCCTGAGCCGGGCTCGGGAACCGGAGCGACGGCGATCGGCGCCGGGACTCCGACAACGCCCGGCCGATCCGGCGGGAGCGCCGCCAGGCGAACCGGGTGGAGATTCGTATCGGGTTGGAGGTGTCACATGTCCCGGTGGAACGAATCGGAACTCTCGGCGAAGATCCGGACCCTGACCATCAACCGGCGCAGCATGATCCAGGGAGCGGCGGTCGCCACCGGCTCGCTGATCATCTCCAGCCGGGCCGGCGAAGCGCGCCGGCGTCCCCTGGCCTCGATCTCCCTGCAGGACCAGCCGAAGCCCGGCGGCGTCCTGAAGATCGCCACCTCCACCGACCCGGTGGGTCTCGACCCGATGATTTCCTCGGCCTATTCCACCGCGCTGATCACCGAGCACGTCTACGGCTCGCTGATGCAGTACGACAAGGAGTTGAACGAGACGATCCCCGACCTTGCCGAGTCCGTCGAGGTCTCCGAGGATCGCCTCACCTACGTCTTCAAGCTGCGCCCCGAGGTCAAGTGGCATGATGGCAAGCCCTTCACCTCCGAGGACGTCAAGTTCTCGATGGAGCGCCAGAAGGATCCGGCGACGGGTTCGCCGAACGCCTACATGTACGCCAACGTGGAGTCGGTCACGGCGGTCGATCCGCTCACCGTCGAGGTCAAGTTCTCGGCGGTCACCGGGCCGTTCCTCGCGTTCATGTCCTCGCCGTGGGCGAGCATGGTGCCCAGGCACGTGGTCGAGGAGAAGGGCGACCTGCAGACGACGATGGTTGGCACCGGCCCCTTCAAGTTCGTGTCCTACGAACCGGGCAAGTCGGTCAAACTCGTCAAGAACCCCGACTACTACGTGCCCGGCCAGCCCTATGTGGACGAACTCGAGGTCGTCTTCATCAGCGACAACACGTCGCGGCTGAACGCGGCGATCACCAAGCAGGTCGATCTTGTTCAGGAACTGGCCAAGAAGGATTACCGGCAGCTGAGCTCGATGCCCGGCGTGCAGGCGATCGCCCTCGAGTCCGGTTCCTGCAACTGGGCCTACATCGGCATGAACTGCACCCGGCCGCCGTTCGACAACCCGCTGGTTCGCGAGGCAGTCGCCCACGCCAAGAATCGCCAGGCCATCGCCGACAACGTCATGTTCGGGCTCGCCATCCCGCTGACCGGCGGCATCGTTCCCCAGTGGAGCTGGGCCTACGCCGACGGGCTGGAGCTCTACTCCAGCACGCCCAACATCGAGAAGGCGAAGGCGCTGCTCGCCGAGGCCGGGATGCCCGACGGATTCTCCACCACGATCAAGGTCTCGCCCGCCTACAGCGATCTCGCCGGCGAGGCGGCGATCGACCAGGAGGCGCTGCGGGCGGTCGGCATCAACGCCGAGATCGTGAACCTCGAGTGGGGGACCTTCATCAACGACGTCTTCGGCAGCAACGACTTCGACATGCAGGTCTGCGGATGGGGCGGCCCGTTCATCGACCCGGACGAGTTCCTGTACCCCGAGTTCCACAGCGACCAGGGCTTCAATACCCACCTGTTCGCCGATCCCGAGGTCGACGCGATGCTCCAGGAAGGGAGGTCGACCTTCGAGCGGGAGGGACGCAAGGCGATCTACGACAAGGTGCAGGAGCGGATCTTCACCCTGTCCCCGGTCGCGGCCGGAACCAACAACCGGCTGGTCCAGGCCCAGCAGGAGTACGTCAAGGGATTCACCCCGCTGCCCACCGGCATGATGCGGTGGGCCAGGGAAGTCTGGCTGGACAAGTAGGACGGCCGCTCGAGTCCGGCCGGCGGGCATGGCCCGCCGGCCGGAACGCGGGAACAGAGCATGCTGCGTTACATCCGGACCCGGTTGCTGGCCATGATTCCGGTCCTGATCGGGATGTCGATCCTGGTCTTCGTGACCATGCGCCTGATCCCGGGCGATGCCGCCGTGGTGTTCCTCGGCACCAAGCCGACCCCGGAGGCGATCGCCGCGTTCCGGGAGAAGGCCGGCCTCGACAAGCCGATGTACGTCCAGTACTTCGACTGGATCGGCCGCCTCGCGCGCGGCGACCTCGGGATCTCCATCACCACGGGAACCGACATCAAGAAGGAATTGACGACCCGGCTCCCGATCACCGCGCAACTGACGTTCTACTCGATGATCGTCGCCTGCCTGATCGCGGTGCCGCTGGGCGTCATCGCGGCGCTGCGCCATAACACCGTGGTGGACCTCGCCCTGACCAGCCTCGGCATGGTCGGCCTGTCGCTGCCGAATTTCTGGCTGGGCACGCTGCTGGCGTTCTTTTTCGCCATCAAGGTGCAGTGGTTTCCTCCGGGTGGGTACATCCCGTTCAGCGAGGATCCCGTCGGGAACCTCAAGTGCATGGCGCTGCCGGCGATCTCGCTGGGCCTCGTTTCGGCCTCGGTCATCATGCGGATGACGCGGTCGTCGATGCTGGAGGTGGTGCGGCAGGATTACGTCCGCACCGCCCGCGCAAAGGGACTCGGGGAGTCGTCGATCACGCGGGGCCACCTCCTGAAGAATGCGCTCATCCCGGTGGTGACCATCATCGGGATGGAGTTCGGCTACATCTTCGGGGGGGCGTTCCTGGTGGAGGCGGTCTTCTATCTTCCAGGCATCGCCACCTACGCCTTGCTGGCCGTCAACCAGCGCGACTACCCGGTGCTCCAGACGGTGGTCCTGCTGGTGACCCTGGTCTTCATGCTGATCAATCTCGTCGTCGACGTGCTGTACACCTGGCTCGATCCGCGCCTGCGGGTGAGCTAGCGGGAGGGACGCCGGACGTGGAGACGACGGCCGCGCTGGGGCAGGAACTGGACATCCGGGCGGGAAACGGGCGGTCGCGGTGGCGATCGCGATTCACGCAGAACAAGCTGGTCGTCGCGGGCGGGGTGATCGTGCTCGTGATCGTCATCGCCGCGATCTTCGCCCCCTGGATCGCGCCGCACTCGCCGTACCAGCAGTACACCACCGACCAGTTGGTCGGTCCGAGCCGGACCTATCCGCTTGGCACGGATGAGCTCGGCCGGGACGTGTTCAGCCGCATCCTGTACGGCGCCCGGATCTCCATCCAGGTCGCGGTGATTTCCCTGGCGATCGGGCTGGTGGCGGGCGGATTGCTCGGTCTGGTGGCGGCGTACAAGGGCGGCCAATGGGATCTGGTGATCATGCGGATCGCCGACA
>JBJTKE010000547.1:0-6423 GCA_046096285.1 Chloroflexota bacterium | reverse complement strand
TCGCTGGCCCTCACCCCGGACACCCTCGACGGGGCGGACCCCGCCGTCGTCACCCGCGCCCTGCTGGCCGCCCTCGGCCGCTGACCGCCGCCGCGCGCCGAACCCGCCCGAACCGCCCCCCCACCCGCACCCACGCCCACGACCACGATCACGACCGGAGGCCCTCCCATGCGCTTCGCCGTCGGCGGCATCTTCAACGAAACCAACACCTTCGCCGCCCCGGTGACGGACATCGCCGCCTTCACCATCCGGCGCGGCGCGGACTGCCTCGGGCTTGCCGGGGCCAACCACTCCCTCGGCGGGGCCATCGACGCCTGCCGCGAGTTCGGCATCGACCCGGTCCCCATCCTCTACGCCGACTCCCTCGCCACCGGCACGACGGCGCGCCCGGTCTTCGAGGCGCTGCTGGAGGACCTGGCCGCCGGCATCGCCGTCGCCGGCCGACTGGACGGGGTGATGCTCGCGCTGCACGGCGCGATGGTCGCCGGGGGCCACCCGGACGCCGACGCCGCCATCGTGCGGCGGGTGCGCGAGGTGGTCGGGCCGGACGTGCCCATCGCGGTCGCGATCGACTTCCACGCCAACATCGGCCAGCCGATGATCGACGCCGCCGACATCGTGACCGTCTACGACACCTACCCCCACTGCGACCAGGCCGAGCGCACCCGCGAGGCCGTCGCCCTGCTGGCGCGGACGGCGCGCCGGGAGATCCGGCCCGTCACCGCGCTGGTCAAGCCGCCGATGATGCCGGTCCCGCAGGGCCAGCACACTGCGCGCCCGCCCTTCTCGGATCTCATCGCCCGCGCCCACGAGATCGAGGAGCGCGGGGATGCCCTCGTCGTCTCGGTCGCAGGCGGCTTCGCCTACGCCGACGTGGCGGAGGCCGGGCTGAGCGTGCTGGTCACCACCGATGGCGACGCCGCCCGCGCCCGAACCCTCGCCGCCTCCCTCGCGCGCGAGGCGTGGGACGCCCGCGAGGCGATGAGTGTCCGCAACGCGCCGGTCGCGGAGGCGGTGGCCGAGGCCATCGCCTTTCCCGGTGGTCCGGTGATGCTGGTCGACGTCGGCGACAACATCGGCGGCGGCACCCCCGGCGACGGCACGACCCTGCTGGCCGAGTTGCTGCGGCAGGGCGCGCGGGGCGCAGTGATGGTCATCGCGGACCGCGAGGCCGTCGCCGCCGCCGTCCGCGCGGGGGAGGGGGGAACGCTGGAGACGGCCGTCGGCGGCAAGACCGACCGCTGGCACGGCGACCCGGTTCCCATTCGTGGCCGGGTGCGCTCCATCACCGATGGCCGCTGGGTTCACGAGGGCCCGGAGTGGGCCGGCGTCCCGGTGGAGATGGGCACGACCGCCGTCGTCGAGGTTGACGGCCTGACCCTCGTGCTGACCGGGCGGGCAACGGCGCCCGGCGACCTGCAGCAGCTGAAATCACTCGCCATCGACCCGCTCGCCCAGCACATCATCGTCGTCAAGGCCGCGGTGCGCTGGCGCGGCGGCTATGGCCCGATCGCCGCGCACGCCATCCACGTCGACACGCCCGGCCTCGGCAGCGCGGACCTCTCCCGCTTCCCCTACCGCCACATTCGCCGCCCGATCTGGCCGCTCGACCCCGCCGTGGAGTGGCCCCGGCAGGCCTGACCATCCATGACTGGCGGTCCAGCCGCGTCGCTCGATGCGCCGGCGCGGCCAGACATCGCTCCCGGAAAGCATTGACAGCTGGGCACCTCTCGCGGCGGCGCGAGCGGCAGCTCCGCCGCCGATGCCTTATCGCCGGTCACAGGGGCTGTCACAGCGTGGCGGAGCCGCGCCTCAGATACCCCCACGGGGCATATTCTCCGCGTCCGGGTGGCGCGGCGGCGCCCGTCCTGTCCAGCGGACACGACGGCCCGGCATGCGGCGGCCGGAAATCAGGACCGATGTCGCGGCGTTGTGACTTCCTGGCTCTTCTCGTGACTGGCGGTCGCCGCTAGCATGGACGATTGGAGGTGTGTCCAATGCCCCGCGACTTTGGCAACCTGCGACGGCACCAGCGTCACCGCATCTTTGTCCTCAACGACCAGACCGTGCTGCGGCTGCACCCGGCCCTGGCGGTGGAAATCGGGCTGAACGAGTCGCTGCTGCTGCTCCAGCTGGAGTACCTGATTTCCATATCCCGCCACGAGCACGAGGGCCGGATCTGGACCTACCAGTCCCTGAACGACCTGCACGAGAACTACTTCCCGTTCCTTTCGCGGGCCACCATCGGCCGCACCCTGAAATCGCTGGAGGAGAAGCGGCTGATCGTGCGCGGCAACTTCAACCGCGCCGCCTTCGACCGCACCGCCTGGTTCGCCCTCGACGAGGAGGGCATCGCCGGGCTGACCTCGATCCGGTTCAGCGAGCACGCCTAGCCCGTCGAGCCCGCGCAGCCAGCACACCACGCAGCCAGCGCGGATCCGACCGCCGCCCGCAGGGTTATCCACATCCGTCTCACGCTGGGACCTGGGCGTCTCATCCTGAGACATGGGCGTCTCAGGATGAGAAACCGCTGGCCCACCGTGCGACATGCAGCGTGCAGGATGCGACGTCGGCGTCGCACCGCGGGACGCCAATACCAGAGACTACGCCAGAGACCACGCCAGAAACCACGGAACAGAATTCGCCGGAAACTACGGCACGAAGAACGGGCATCCCGGAAAAATCGGCAAGCCGGAATGACCTTCGCCGGTCAGGCGCCGAAGCCGGCATCGCGCACCGCGAGGAGCGCGCGGTCCAGGTCGGCGATGATGTCCTCCGGATCCTCGATGCCGACGGAGAGGCGAAGGACATCGGTCTTGTGGATCGGCCAGGCGAGGGAGGCCGTGTCGCCGAGGCTGGTGGCGAAGACGATCAGCCGCAGGTTCTCGGCCATGCAGGCCATCGCCGCCTCCCCGCCGTGCAGCCGCAGGGAGACCATGCCGCCGTAGCCGGCCTCCTCGCCGAAAAGGCGGGCGGCGGTGGTGTGCCCGGGGTCCGCGGGTAGCCCCGGGTAGCGCACCTCGGCGACGGCGGGGTGCGCGGCGAGGTGGCGGGCGACGGCCTGGGCGTTCTCGCTGTGCTTCCGGATGCGGAGCGGCAGCGTGCGGATGCCGGTCATGATCAGCCATGCGCCGAACGCGCTGAGCGTGCCCCCGAGCCGCAGGCTCTTGGTGCGGATCGGAGCGATCAGGTCCCTGCGGCCGGAGACGACGCCGCCGAGGACGTTGCCGTGACCGGAGAGGTACTTGGTCGCGCTGTGAATGACGAGGTCCGCGCCGTGTTCGAGCGGGCGGAGGATGGCGGGGGAGAGGAAGGTGTTGTCGACGATGAGCGCGAGGTTGCGGCGCTTCGCGATGGTGGCCAGCGCGGCGATGTCCGCGACCACGAGCGAGGGGTTCGAGACGACCTCGGTGTAGATCAGGGCCGTGTCCGGCTCGATGGCGGCCTCGACGGCGGCGAAGTCGCGCAGGTCGACGCGGGTGGTCCGCAGGCCGTGAACGGGCAGGTCCTCGTTCACGAACTTGTTGGCGGTGTTGTAGATCTCGCTGGCGATGATGGCATGGCCGTTGCCGCCGGCCGCGAGCAGGGTGGTGGAGATGGCCGCCATGCCGGAGGCGAGGGCCACGCAGTCCTCGGCCCCTTCGAGGGCCATCATCTTCTGCTCGAGGTGGCGGACGGTGGGGTTGGCGTCCCGGGAGTAGCCGTAGACGTTCTCCTCGCCGGCCCAGAAGGCCTCGAACGCCTCCCAGGTGCGCAGGTCGAAGGTGGTGGCCTGGTAGATCGGCACGCCATGCGCGCCGGTCAACGGATCGGGCGCCTCCCCGGCGTGGACCGATTTCGTCGCGAAACCCTCGGGCCGTCCGGTGTCGCCGCCGCTCATGGAGTCCTCGATTCCCGGTTCCTCGTGCCGCGGCCGCCCGCGCGGCCGTCGCCGGAGCCTCCCGGCAGGCGGCGAAGCTAGCAGCGTGGCCGGTCGCCGTCAACGCCGGCGCAGGCGCACCCGGCCGGCCCGAACCTGTCGGGTAAACTGGAGGAGACGAATTCCCCGGGAAGGAACGTGCCCGCGTGCAGGACGTGACTCTCGACGCTCTCGGCCTGGCCGCGGGCACGGACAAGGCGAGCCGCGGCCACGGCTACCTCGCGCGCTACGAGGAGCTGTTCCGGCCGTGGGAGGACGAGGCCTTCGATCTGCTCGAGATCGGCGTGCGGTTCGGCAGGTCGATCCGGGTCTGGCATGCATGGTTTCCGGCGGCGCGGATCGTCGGGGTCGACCTCCAGGCGATCACGCTGGAGGACGAGGCCAGATTGCCGCGCTATGTCTTCCGGCAGGGCAACCAGGCGGATCCCGCGTTTCTCGGCGCGGTGCTCGACGAGTTCGACCCCCGGATCGTGATCGACGACGGCAGCCACGTCTGCTGGCACCAGATCCTCACCTTCAAGACGAACTTCCCGCGCCTCAAACCGGGCAGCATCTACATCTGCGAAGACATCCAGACGAGCTTCATGGACGAGCACGGGCCCTACCGGCGCGATTCACCGGAAACGGCGGCCGACTACTTTTTCCGCCTCGCCCGCCATGTCGCGGGAGGTCCCGGGCTCTGCCCCGCGCCCGCGGACGACCCGGGGCTGCGGCGCATGGTCGCCGCGATCCGCTCGATCGAGATCATCCCGCACTGCGCGATCATCCGGTCGTAACGGGCTGGCCGCCAGGTCACCACCAGCGGCCGGCGCCAGCCGGATTCACCCGGTGCCGTGCCGGGACGGCCGGGGCGGCCGGGGCGGCCGGGAGCGAAGGAGTTGACCGTGCGCCTTCTCGACGAACAGCAGATCGCCGACATCGCCACCGGGTCCGCGGTGCTCGGGACGGGCGGGGGAGGGGACCCGTATCTCGGCAAGCTGGCCGCCATTCAGGCGGTGCGCGAGTTCGGGGCGCTCGAACTGGCCGAGCTCGACGATCTCGACGACGACGTCCTGGTGGTCTTTCCCTTCGCCATCGGGTCGCCGGTGCCCTTCCTCGAGCGGATCACCATGACCGACGAACTGATCGCCGCCTACCGGGCGCTGGAGCGCTATCTCGGGCGGCCGATCGGCGCGGTGATGTCGATCGAGATCGGCGGCATCAACTCGGTGCTGCCGATCGCGGTCGGGCGGCGGCTCGGGCTGCCGGTGATCGACGGCGACTGCATGGGCCGCGCCTACCCGGAGATCCAGCTCGTCTCGCTGACGCTGTTCGGCCATCCCGCCTCGCCGCTGGCGGTCGCCGACGAGCACGGCAACGTCGCCCTGTTCGAGACCGTCAGCAATGCCTGGGCCGAGCGGCTGGCGCGGCCGGTGGCGGTGGAGATGGGGGCCATCGCCGGCGGCGTCGGCTACCCGGTGACGGTGCGCGACCTGCGCCGGGCCGGCCTGCTCGGCACCGTGTCCCTCGCGGAGCGGATCGGCGCGGCCATCCGCACCGCGCGGTCGGGCGGCTCGGGCGGAGATGGGGGCGCCGGGCCGGTCGCGGCCTGCCTGCGGGCGTCCGGCGGGGCGCGGGTCTTCAGCGGCCGCATCGTCGACGTGCGGCGGCGCACCGAACGCGGCTGGGCGCTGGGCGAAACGCGCATCGCGGGGGTGGACGAGTTCGCCGGCCGGGAACTGGAGATCCGGTTCCAGAACGAGCACCTGGTGGCGCTCGAGGACGGCGAGGCGCTGGTTTCCGTGCCGGACCTGATCGCGATTCTCGACACCGAGCGCGGCGACCCGATCACCACCGAGAACCTGCGCTACGGCTTCCGGGTGACGGTGATCGCCATCCCGAGCCATCCGCTGTGGCGGACGCCGGAGGGGCTGGCGCTCGGCGGCCCGCGCCACTTCGGCTACGACATCGAGTTCCGCCCGGTGGAGGAGCGGTTTGCCGTCGCCGGCGCGTGAGCGCGGGCGCGAGCGCGGCATACGGACACCCGGGCGTGTATCAGGAGCGGGGAGGTTTCTTGCTCTTGCACCACCAACCGCGTCTGATCACGACCTGATCTTGCCGGCTCCTCGGGCCACCAGTACGAGCGGCAGCGGGAGCGGATATCGGCCCGCCGCCGCTTCAGCTCCCGGCGCGGCGCCACCAGCGTGTCCTCCGGCGCGTCATGGTCCGGGAACGTCCGGCTGCAACTCCGGCGACCACGCCGGCAGGAAGACCGGGTGCACCCCCTCCGGCATCGCCAGCTCGCGTGCAAGGAAGCACGATTGGCGAGCTGCGACGCGTGCTCACTGAAACCGACATCGCGAACGGACTCGGAAACCGTTTTCTTTGGGTGCTCGCAGAGCGAAAGAAACGGATCGCCGCCCCGAAACGGATGTCAGACGAAGTGATCGCCCCTCGTGTGGAAGGCGTTCGCGCGGCACTGGCGTTCGCAGCCGGAGGGCCGCGACCCATCGGGCGCGATGCTC
>JBJTKE010000546.1:0-2753 GCA_046096285.1 Chloroflexota bacterium | reverse complement strand
GTGCGGGCGGGCATCCTCCCGGCAGGGCATCTGCGATCATGCCGGGAGTGGCGCGGCCGCCGCGCCGGAGGTGATCGATCCCGATGTCAACGCTCCGAGACAGCCCGGCGGCCCCGTCGCCGCACGATGACGATCACGATCACGATCACGGCGGGCATGACCACGGGCACGGGCACGAACCGGGGGTGGCGGCGCGCGCGGCCGGGCCGGGGGCGATGCGGCCGCTGGCCATCGCGCTGGGGATCACGTTCGCGTTCATGGTGGTGGAGGCCATCGGGGGGTGGGTGTCGGGGTCGCTGGCGCTGCTGGCGGACGCGGCGCACATGGCGACGGACGTGGCGGCGCTCGCGCTCGCCCTGTTCGCGGCGTGGCTGGCGGGGCGGCCGCCGACGCGGCAGCGCTCGTTCGGCTTCGCGCGCGCGGAGATTCTCGCGGCGCTGGTGAACTCGGCGCTGCTGGGGGCGCTGACCATCTGGCTGTTCATCGAGACGTGGCATCGCCTGCGGGAGCCGGAGCCGGTGGAGACCGGGACGATGCTCTGGGTGGCCGTGGCGGGGCTTGCCGCGAACGCCGTGTCGGCGTGGGTGCTGAACCGTGGCGCGGGCGGCGGCGGTGGGCATGGGCATGGGCATGCGCACGGGGGGGCCGGGCATTCCCACGATCTCAACACGCGGGGCGCGCTGCTGCATGTGCTGGGCGACCTGCTGGGGTCGGTGGCGGCGATCGCGGCGGCGGTGATCATGATGGCGACCGGGTAGTGGCGGGCCGATCCGGTGCTGTCGGGGCTGATCGGGCTGCTGGTGCTGTGGGGGGCGTGGCGGCTGCTGCGGGAGTCGGTCACGATCCTGCTGGAGGCGACGCCGGCGCACATCGACGCGCAGGCGGTGCACGACGCGATGGCGGCCGCGCCGGGGGTGGCGGAGGTGCACGATCTGCATATCTGGACGGTGGCGTCCGGCATGGACGCGCTGAGCGCCCATGTGGTGCTGGACGGCGCGCGCCCGTGGAACGAGGTGCTGGCCGGGCAGACGGCCCTGCTGCGCGAGCGGTTCGGCATCGGCCATGCGACGCTTCAGCCGGAGGACGCCCACTGCGGCGGGTGCCGCTTCGCGGGGAGGTGACGGCCGCCCGCCGCCCGCCGCCCGACCCACGCCCACGACCGACCAGTCACGACCGACGGAGTTTCGCCATGCCGACGCCGACCGCAGCCATCGCCCCGTACCTCGCCGCCGCGATCCAGTTCGAGCCGGTCCTCGGGGACCGGGAGGGGAACATCGAGGCCCTGTTGCGGCTGTGCGAGGAGGCGGCGGCGAGCGGGGCGAAACTGATCGTGCTGCCGGAGATGGCGACGACCGGCTACTGCTGGCAGGACCGGGAGGAGGTCGCGCCGTTCGTCGAGACGATCCCGGGGCCGACGACGGAGGTCTTCACCGCCTTTTGCGCGCGGCATGACTGCTGGATCGTCGCAGGGATGGCCGAGGTCGTCGAGGAGACCGGCGTCTACTACAACAGCGCGGCGCTGATCGGGCCGGAGGGGGTGGCGGGGATCTACCGGAAGACCCACGCCTTCATCAGCGAGCCGAAGTGGGCGAAGGACGGCGATCTCGGGCTGCCGGTGTTCGCCACGCCGCTGGGGCGGATCGGCATCGCGATTTGCATGGACGCCGCCTACCCGGAGACGACCCGCATCCCGGCCCTGCGCGGCGCGGACATCATCGCGTTCCCGACGAACTGGCTGTCCGAGAAGGCGCCGTCGCCGTCGTGGTGGGCGCGGGCGGTGGAGAGCGGGGTGTACCTGATCGCGGCGAACCGCTACGGGGTGGAGCGGGGGGTGCAGTTCGACGGTGGCTCCTGCATCATCGAGCCGGACGGGGCGATCCACGCGGCGCTCGATCGTGGCGACGGGGTGGTGCTGGGCCGGATCGACCTCGCGAAGGCGCGGCACAAGCAGCCCGAGGGATGCCCGGCGAACCTGCTGGCGGCGCGGCGCCCGGAGACCTACGGCACGCTGACGCTGAACACCCACCTCTGGAACCCGCTGGAGTTCCACGGGCTGTACGGGCATCGCCCGCTGCCGGAGGGACGGGTGTCGTCGGTGGCGGCGCTGCAATGCGAGCCGCGCGGGGGAGACGCGGCCGGCAACCTCGCGGCGATCGCGGCGGCGCTGGCGGCGAATCCGGGGATCGACCTGCTGGCGACGCCGGAGTTCTCGCTTTCCGGGCGGCCGGAGACGGCGGAGCAGGCGGCGGCGTGGGCGGAGCCGGCGCCGGGTCCGGCGACGGAGGCGCTGGCGGCGATCGCGGCGGCGGCCGGGGCGCATGTGGTCGCCGGGCTGGTGGAGCGGGACGGGGAGACCCTGTACGACACGGTGGTGCTGGCCGGGCCGTCCGGGCTGGCGGGGATGTACCGGGCGGTGCATCTCGACGAGGCGGCGGCGACATGGGCGACGCCGGGGCGCGAGTTTCCGACGTTCGACATCCCGGCGGGCCGGATCGGGCTGCTGGCGGGAACGGACGCGCTCTTCCCGGAGGCGGGGCGGTCGCTGGCGCTGGCGGGGGCGGATGCGATCGTGGTCGCGGCGGCGCTGCCGTGGCCGGGGGTGCGGCCGTGGGGGGCGACGGCGGTGCCGATGCCGGCATGGATCGAGGCGGGGCCGACGGCGGATCACTTCCACCTGCTGCGGGAGCGCTCGCGGGAGAACAACACCTACGTGCTGTTCGCGAACGCGCCGTCGGCGGGGGGGTGGTCGGGGG
>JBJTKE010000545.1:0-5362 GCA_046096285.1 Chloroflexota bacterium | reverse complement strand
GTTGGGGAACGGGTTCCACTGGTGTGCAAACGGTCCCCCTCCGGATGGCTGTTGAGCGTGCCGCTGTGACCACAAACCAAAACTGTCCGGCTATGAAGGGCAACGGCTGACCCGCACGAGACTCCTGCCATGCGGAGCACTGGCCCTCCCGGGCCCGGGCACTGCCCGCGCGGGCCGCGGCTATTGGCCGCTACTCGTCGCGATCGTCCCGCGATGCGCCGCCGAGTTGCGGATAGGCCCCGCGGCCGGAGAGCGAAATCAGCCCGGCGTTCATGTAGGCGATCAATTTCTCGCGGGAGTCGGCGATGTCGTTGTTGCGCATCGTCAACTGCCCGATGCGGTCCAGCGGCGTGAAGGTTCCCTCGCCCTTCTCCATCGTCAGCCGCTCCGGGTGATAGGTGAGGTTTGGCGATTCCGTGTTCAGGATCGAGTAGTCGTTGCCGCGCCGCAGGTGCAGCGTCACCTCGCCGCTGACCAGCCGGGCCACCCACCGCTGCAACGACTCGCGCAGCATCATGGCCTGCGAATCGAACCACCGCCCCTGGTAGAGCAGCCGCCCGAGCCGCCGCCCGCTGTCGCGATACTGCTCGATGGTGTCCTCGTTGTGAATCCCGGTCACCAGCCGCTCGTAGGCGATGAACAGCAACGCCATGCCCGGCGCCTCGTAGATGCCGCGGCTCTTGGCCTCGATCACCCGGTTCTCGATCTGGTCGCTCATGCCGAGCCCGTGGCGGCCGCCGATCGCGTTCGCCTCCGCCATCAGCGCGACCTCGTCCGCGAACCCGCGGCCGTTGATCGCCACCGGCAGCCCGTCGGCGAAGGCGATCGTCACCGTCTCGGCGGGGATCGCCACGTCCTCGCGCCAGAACGGCACGCCCATGATCGGGTTGACGATCGTGATCCCCTTGTCGAGGAACTCCAGGTCCTTCGCCTCGTGGGTCGCGCCGAGCATGTTGCTGTCGGTGGAGTAGGCCTTCTCCGCCGACATCTTGTAGTCGAACCCGTTCGCCTGCAGGAAGGCCGACATTTCCGCCCGCCCGCCCAGTTCGGCGATGAACTGCCGGTCCAGCCACGGCTTGTAGATCTTGAGGTCCGGATTGACGAGCAGGCCGTACCGGTAGAAGCGCTCGATGTCGTTGCCCTTGAAGGTGCTCCCGTCTCCCCAGATGTCCACGCCGTCCTCGCGCATCGCCGCGACCAGCATCGTGCCGGTGACGGCGCGCCCGAGGGGGGTGGTGTTGAAGTAGGTGTTGCCCGCGGTCGTAATGTGGAACGCCCCGCATTGCAGCGCGCACAGCCCCTCGCTGACCAGTTGCCGGCGGCAATCGATCAACCGGGCCCGCTCGGCGCCGTACTCGAGCGCCTTCCGCGGGATCGCGTCGTAGTCGGACTCGTCCGGCTGCCCGAGGTTCGCGGTGTAGGCGTAGGGGATGGCGCCTTTTTGCCGCATCCAGGTCAGCGCCGCGCTGGTGTCCAACCCACCGGAAAACGCCAGCCCGACCTTCTCGCCCGCTGGCAGGGATTCGAGGATGTTGCCCACGATGGCGCTCCGCCCGCTCGCACGGTCCCGGCCGCCAGCCCCCGCTCGGGCCGGGCCGGGCCCCGCGCCTGCCGGGGCCGGACTCCGCGTCCGCCCCGGGTGCCGCATCGGCTGGTGCCGACCCTAGATGTGGATGGCGTGCCCGAGCAGGTCGTGGGCCGCCTCGCCGATCACCTCCGACACCGTCGGATGCGGGAACACGGTCATCCCGATCTCCTGCGGGGTCACCTCGAGAAGCCGTCCGACGGCGGCGGCGGCGATCAGTTCGGTCGCGTGCGGGCCGATGATGTGCAGGCCCAGCAGATCGTCGGTCTCCGCGTCGGACACCATCTTGGTGAAGCCGTCGGGATGGCCCTCGATCACCGCCTTCGCGTTGGGCCGCATCGGGAACCGCCCGACCTTCACCTTGTGGCCGAGTTTCTCCGCCTCGCGCTCGGTCAACCCGATGCTGCCGATCTCCGGCTCGCAGTAGGTGCAGGAAGGGGAGTTCAGGATGTCCAGCGGGAACGGATTCAGCCCCGCCATGGACTCCACCGCGATGATCCCCTGGTGCATGGCCGTGTGGGCAAGCAGTTGCTGCCCGTTGACGTCCCCGATGGCGTAGAGCCGGTCGATGTTGGTCCGCATCATGGGATCGACCGGGATGTATTCGCCCTCGGTGCGGACTCCGACCGTCTCCAGTCCGATGTCCTCGATGTTGCCCTGGCGGCCGACCGCCACCAGCAGCACCTCGGCCTCGACGACCCGCTCCTTGCCCTTGTCCTGCAGGCGCATGGTGACGCCGTTGGCGGTGACGTCGATATCGTTGGCGGTGGGCCGGGCCCCTGCCACCACGTCCATCTTCTGCCGCTGGAACGCCTTGAACAGCGCCTCCGAGACCTCGTGGTCCTCCTGCGGCACCACGTTGCCCACCAGCGTCACCTGCGAACCGTAGCGATGGTAGACCGACGCCCACTCCACGCCGGTCGCGCCGCCGCCGCGGATGATGAAGCTCTTCGGCAGGTGCTCCAGCACCACCGCGTGGTCGGAGTTGATCACCACCCTGCCATCGTAGGGCACGCCCTTGATCGGGCGCGGCCGGGAGCCGGTGTTGATGATGATGTTGTTGGCGGTCAGCGTCTGGGCGCCGCTGCCGTCGTTCATCGTGACCTGCACCGAGGTGTTGGAGAGCAGCCGCCCGCGTCCCATGTACACGGGGATGCGGTGCTTCTTGTCGAACAGGTAGAGCAGGCCCTTGTACTGCCCGTCCACGACCTTCAGCGAGCGGCCCAGCGCGGTCTCGTAGTTGAACGCCACGTTGCCGCTGACGTCCACGCCGAACTCCGCCGCCTTCTTCACCTGGTCCAGCACGTCCGCCGACTTGAGGAACGCCTTCGTCGGGATGCAGCCGCGGTGCAGGCAGGTCCCCCCGAGTTTGAGTTCCTCGACCACGGCGACATTCATGCCGAGCTGCTTCGCGCGGATGGCCGCGACATAGCCGCCGGTGCCCCCGCCGAGCAGGATCAGATCGTAGTGCGTCCCCGTAGCCTCCGCCATCGGCGTCTCCGTTCTCCCATCTGATGCTGATGCGTTCGTGCCCGCGCCCGGCCCGCCCGCGCCGGGCTTGCCGGGACCGCGCATTTCCGGAGCGTCAGTATACGGGCATGGCGCGGAGACGGCCCCGCCCGCGCGCCCGGCCCCGCCGGAACCAGAGGTCGGCTGGCAGCGTGTCGTCGATCCCGTCGTCCTCGCCGGGGTCGTCGATGGCGTCTTCCTCGGGCGTGAGCCGCCGGCTGCCAGGGCCAGCGCTCGGGCTGATCACGGCTGCCTCCGGCGCTCGGTCGACGCCCGGGAATCAATCGGCGGGCGGGCATAGTATGGCCGCTCCGGGCGCCGTAGCGCAGCCGTTGCGCAGCCGTCCCGCCAGGCAGCCGCCAGCCGCTCCTGACCCCCGGTCACATGAGCGACCCGCGGCACGGGAGGACTTCCGGGCAACCGGCCGCGACGCGGGTACCGAACCGCCACCCGCCGGTCCTGCATCCGGCGACGTTCCCCCCGCGAAGCTTGTTCCGCGCCCGGTTGCCCATCGGTCCTGTACGTGCCAGCGTGGCCGTTGTCCGGCCCTTGCCGCCCTGCCAGACTCTGGGTGCCCCGCTCCGACACCCGCCACCGACGCGGGTTCCGCCGTTCGGGCAGCGCATGCTGGCCGGCGGCCTGGGGAAGGCATGTCCATCACCGTCCACCGGCGCGACCGCCACGAAGCGGCGCCGCCGTCCTGGGTCCGGAACGACCGCCGCCCATCCTGCGCCACCATCGCAACCGCCACCCAGCTCCCGCTGCCCACCTTCGGCCGCACCGCCCAGCCCCACGGACCGCGCTTCGCCCACCCGGCGGAGGAGGAGTTCGCAAGCCTGCTTTCCTGGCACCACGTGCGCTGGGTCTACGAGCCGACCTCCTTCGCCATCGACTGGGACGAGGCGGGCGCCCCCGCCAGCTATTTCCGGCCCGATTTCTTCCTGCCCGACGAGCGGCTCTATGTCGAACTGACGACGATGCGGCAGCCGCTCGTCACCCAGAAGAACCGCAAGGTCCGGTTGCTCCGGCAGCTGTACCCGTCGGTCCGCATCAAACTGCTCTACCGGCGCGATCTGGAGCGGCTTCGCGCCGCCTACGACGAGCCCGCGATCGCGCCTCATCGCTCCCTCGGTGAGGTCGTGTTCGGCGCGGCGGAGATCGAGGAGCGCATCCGCGATCTCTCCCTGCGCATTGCCAGCGAGTGGCTCGGACTGGCCGCCGCGGGTGATCCACCCCCGGTCCTGCTGGCCGGCCATGAGGGCGCCCTGCGCTTCGCCCGCCACATCCGGCGCGAACTGGCCCGGCTCGGCGTCCATGCCGAGGCGGGTAGCCTTCGCCGCAGCCGCTTCCGGTTCGACGCGACCGCCCCGCACCTGCGCATCGCCCGGTCCCATCCGCTGGACCTTGCGGGCCGCCGCGTGCTGCTGCTGGAGGACGCCGTCAGCACCGGCCTCAGCGCCAGCGCCACGGTCGGCTGGCTCGCCCGCCAGGGCGCGGCAGAATCCCGCATCTGTTCGCTCCTGGACCGCCCCCAGGCGCGCCTGCTCGATCCACCCCTCGCCTGGTCCGGCTTTGCCGCTCCCGACCTGCCTCTTGCGGGCTTCGGCATGGCCCTGCACCCCCAGTTCCGCGACCTGCCCGTCATCGCCGCCGTCGCCGACTGACCCGGGCGCCCGCGCCACGCCGCAACGCAGGGCGGGCGGCCTGGTGGCCGCCCGCTCCATCCGCGATGCCCGAACGCCGGAGGGGAAATCAGGGGGAATTGGCGGCTCCTGGGGGTCAGCCGCGCCCTCCGACGGAGCCAGCAGGGAGGTGCGCGGCGTGCGCGCGCCGAAGCGCGCGAGGTGACGGGTTCGGGCGAGCGCCGCAGGACCGGGGCGGCCACGCCGTTCGGCGGTTCCGCGCTATCCTCCCGGATGTGGCCGCTGCCGCTCGGCATCGGCGTCACCGGATGGCCGGCCATGCTCGGCGACGCTCTACGCAAACCCCGTGCCACCCTGCCGCCGGACGCGACGCCGGTCGCGCACGCGCATCCGTGGTTCTGGTGGGGTCCCCGCGGCGCGCCGCACGCTGCGCCCTGCCTGTCCCGGCTCGTCGCGGGCGGGGTCCTGGCGCTTCCGGTTGCCGGCCTGCTCGCCGCGGCGGTGTGTGCGGGGGCGTCGACGGCGTGGGCGGTGGCGCGGACCTGGAACCCGGGTGCGCGCAGCCGGGGGTGGCGGGCAAGGCCCTCGCCCCCGCGAGCGTCGGGGCGGGGGGCGCTCCGTGCGG
>JBJTKE010000544.1:0-4424 GCA_046096285.1 Chloroflexota bacterium | reverse complement strand
CGCCGCTGACCCAACGGCCGGGCGCTTCCTGCACCTTTTGGGCCAGCCTGTTTTCCGGATGTTCACCGCGCCCCCGCGGTGCTTGAATGAACGCGTCAGGAAAACCCGGCGCGGCCGGGACCGCGGGAGGCCGGAAGGGTTAACGGAGCCTGGCCGGCAGGAAGGAGGAAAGACATTTGCGCCCTCAAATAAATAGTCAACCGCATAGCCCGCGAGGACGAGGGGCAGGACATGGTCGAGTACGCCCTCGTGCTCGGCGTCATCGCCATCGCCGGGATCACCGCCATCATCGCCCTCGGACCGAAGATCGCCGATCTCTGGTCCGACGCGGATGCCGGCGTGCCCGCCGTCGACTAGCCGCCGAACCTCCCATGCGCGCGGGGCGCGGGTCTGGGGACCCGCGCCCCGCGGCGTTCCCGGCCCCGGCGGCCGCACCGGCCCTTGCGCGGTCCCGGCCCCTCCCCGCACCATGAGCCCAGCACCGCCGCGCCCGTCCGGGCAATCGCTGGAGCCGCCATGCTGTTTGGCCGCGTCGAGGGGTTCATCGCCCCGCCTGACCCCGCCGACGGGGATCTGCTGCGCCTGACCGTCACCCTCGAATCCGGGCGCCGATTCGAGGTGATCCGCGAGGAGCGGGTTCCCCGGCTGCGCCCCATCCTCTCCGCCGGGGACCTCGCCTGGCACGCCGACCAGTACACCCAGGAGACCATCGGCGTCCATCTTGCCCAGGCGGGCTGGGAGCCGATCGGAGCCGGCGCACGCCCCGAACCGGAGCCGGGCGCTCCCGCCCGCAGCGCGGTCTACTCGGTCAGGAACCTGAATTGAGCGAGGCGTGCCCGCCCGCTCCGCCGTCCGGGGATGCCGGGGGGTTCACCCCGTTCCCGCCCGCCGCGGGTCCGGCGCCCGCGGCGGGCGGCGGGCAGGACTCCCCGGGCGCCGTCCGCGCGCTGGCCGGGCTGCTCGCGCTCGGGGTGGCGCTGGCCCTGGCCGGCCTGCTCGCCTGGCGGCTGATCCCGGCGGTTCCGCCCGCGCCTCCGCGACCCGCCGTGCCAGCCGTGCCGCCCTCGTCGGTGGAGGCCGCGATGCCGCTGGTCCAGGCCCAGGCCGACCGCTGGCTGCCGGGAGCCGCCCCCTCGCTCATCTCGATGCAGGTCGACTGGCCGTGGGACTACGCCGGCCTCGCCCCCGGGCAACTGCCACCGGGCGGATGGGTCAACGCCGTCTTCACCGCGCCGTGGGACGCGCCGTTCGGCCGCAATGCGCGCGCCGCCACCCTGGCGATGCTCCTGGACCGCGGCTCCGGCGCGATCGTCCACCAGTCGGTGCTGCCGTGGGAGACGCCGCCCGTGCAGCCTCCCGCATGGCGCGCCCCGGCGGTCGTCTCCGGCGAGGCGCAGCGCATCGCCGAGCAGGCCGCGGGCCGGGAGTTCCGGCGCGCCTGCCCGGAGCATCGCCACATTTCCCGGCTCAGCCTGCTCGGCCGGGAGGCCGCCCCCTTTTGGCTGGCCGACTACGAGGACAGCCGCGCCCCCGACCAACCCGGCCTGGCGATCCGCATCGACGCCGCCACCGGCGACATCCTCGGCGTCGAGCGGGAGGCGCCTCCGTGCGGGAACGAGCCGGGCGCGGAGCCCGGGCAGGACGCGCCCCGCCCGAAGCCGGGCAAGCCGGACGAGCCCGCAGGCTGACCGCGCGCCCGCGGCGGCGACCGGCGATAATCCACGGCCACCGGCGGCAACCAGCCCGCCGCCGGCCGCGAAAGGAGTGTCCCGGGTGAAGGTGCTGATCTCCGCCGACATGGAGGGAACCTGCGGCGTCGTGTCCTGGGTCCAGGTGATGCCGCCCGAGGTGGTCGGCGGCACCGAGCCATCCAGCCAGACCGAGTACGAGCGCGCCCGCGCCCGCATGACCGCCGAGGTCAACGCCGCCATCGAGGGCGCGATGCTGGCCGGCGCCGACGAGGTGATCGTCAACGACAGCCATGACGGAATGCGCAACCTGCTGCCCGACCTGCTCGACCCCCGCTGCCGCTTCATCTCCGGCTCCGACAAGCAACTCGGCATGATGCAGGGCGCCGATCTCGACGGCATCGGCGCGGTCTTCTTCACCGGCTACCACGCCAAGGCCGGCACCCCCAACGCCCCGCTCGCCCACACCTGGACCGGCTGGGTCAACGACGTCCGCTTCAACGGCCTGTCCACCGGAGAGTTCGGGCTCAACGCCGCCGTGGGCGGCCACTTCGGCGTGCCGGTCACGCTGGTGACCGGCGACATCCGCGCCGTCCAGCAGACGCAGGCGTTGCTCGGCGAGCAGGTGGTCGGCGTTTCGGTCAAGGAGGGCCTCTCCACCTTCGCCGCGCTGCACCTCGCGCCCGCGGCCGCCCAGGACCTCATCCGCGAGGGCGCGAAGCAGGCCGTCCGCAACGCGAAGACGGCCTCGCCCTACCCGTGGCCGAGGAACTGCCGCGTCGAGGTCGATTTCGAGCACCAGGCCCGCGCCGACCAGGCTCAGCTCATCCCCGGGGTCGACCGCGCCGGCGAGCGCACCGTCGCCTGGACCTCGCCGGATGCGCTGCACATGTACCTGATGTTCCGGGCCGTGACCAGGATGGGCTCCATCCGGATGTCGCCATAGGAGAGGCCCGGTGACCAGCCGCCTGACCGTCCCGGTTCCCCCGCGACGGCCGACCTTCCTGCTCGCGCCCGCCTGCGACGACCTCGCCGCCCTCGACGCGGATGTCGCCGTGCTCGGCGTGCCGCACGGGACGCCCTACGACATGGCCAACATGCAGGGCCCCTCGGCGGGCGCCCCGCGCGCCGTGCGCGAGCAGTCGGTCCGCTACGCGGGCGAGGCCCGAACCAGTTGGGACTTCACCTTCGGCGGCACGCTCTTCAACGGCGCGCAGGTGCGGATCGCGGATTGCGGCGACGTCTTCATGCTGCCCGGCGACCACGCCGGGAACAGCGCCCGCGCGACCGCCGCGGTGAACGCCATCCTCGACCGCGGCGCTTTTCCGCTGGTGCTCGGCGGCGACCACTCCATCCCGATCCCGGTGATGCGCGCCTTCGAGGGCCGCGGCGATCTTTGCGTCGTCCAGTTCGACGCCCACATCGACTGGCGCGAGGAGCGGTTCGGCGTGCGCGAGGGGCTCTCCTCGATCATGCGGCGCGGCGCGGAACTGGCCTGCGTAACCGGCATGGCGCAGATCGGGATGCGCGGCATCGGCAGCGCCCGCGAGGAGGAGGCGCGCGCGGCGGAGGCGTGGGGCAGCGTCATCATCCCCGCCGCCGACCTGCACCGCGACGGCCCCGAAGCCGTCCTCGAGCGCATCCCCGCCGCCAGCCGCTACTACCTCACGCTCGACATGGACGGCATGGACCCCGCCATCGCCCCGGGCGTCAACGACCCGGCCTTCGGCGGCATCACCTACGACGAGGCCACCGCCCTCATGCGGGGCCTGGCCCGCAAGGGCCGCATCGCCGGGTTCGACCTGGTGGAGATCGTTCCCGCCGCCGATGTCCGGGACCTCACCAGCTACCTCGGCGCGCGGCTGGCGCTGAATCTGCTGGGCGCGATGGCCTGGACCGGGCAGTTCGGCGGCTGAGCCGGCCCAGCCTACCCCAGCAACTTCGCCAGTTGCTCGTCGAGGTCGGCCATCCGGCGGCGCGCGACCGGCAGCCGCTCGGCCCACTTGCGGCGGTCCTCGATCTCGTCCTCCCGCTCCTTCTGGATGCGCAGCGCCTCGGCGTTGAGCCGCTGCTTGCGATAGGCGCGCTGGGCGCAGGTGTCGCAGGCGCCGCTCCAGTCGCGCCAGTTGCCGCAGGCAGGGCACGGCGCGGCGAGTTGGGCGAGCGTCGCCCCGTCGGGCATCGGCCTGCCTTCCAGCGCGCGGTCGCGCAGGTCGACCGCGAACGCGGTCACGCTCCCGGCGAGGTGAGCGGCCAGCGCGGCGCGCCGGTCCTCCGCGATGCCCTCCGGGACCAGCCGGGCGGCGTCTCCCGCGCGCTGCCTCAGTTGCCCGCGGACGCGCGGCCCGCCACGCTCGTCCCAGTCGCGCTCCTCCTCGAAGCGGAACCGCTCGCCGCCAAGGGCGAACACCACCCGCGACGGCTCCTCGCGGGTCGCGGCCATCTCCACGACCGGGACCGGGTTCACCGGCGCCATCGGCAGCGGAACGATCGCGGCCAGCGCTTCCAGGTCGGCGGCGACGGTCGCCAGCGATTCATCCAGCAACGCCACCCGCTCGGTCCAGGGGTTGACCGGATCGAAGGCGGACTCGGCCCGCTCCAGGTCGTAGCCGAGTCCGCCTTCGATCCGGTCAACCCCTGGACCGAGCGGGTGGCGTTGCTGGATGAATCGCTGGCGACCGTCGCCGCCGACCTGGAAGCGCTGGCCGCGATCGTTCCGCTGCCGATGGCGCCGGT
>JBJTKE010000543.1:0-2255 GCA_046096285.1 Chloroflexota bacterium | reverse complement strand
TGGGCAGCGTCCTCACCAACAAATACGCCGAGGGCTACCCCGGCAAGCGGTACTACGGCGGCTGCGAGTTCGTCGACGAGGTCGAAACGATCGCCATCGAACGGGCGACGAAACTGTTCGGCGTCGCCCACGCCAACGTGCAGCCCCACTCCGGCGCCAATGCCAATATGGCGGTCATGCTGTCGCTGCACACCCCCGGCGACCGCATTCTTGGCCTCAGCCTCTCCGAGGGCGGCCATCTCACCCACGGCCACAACGTCAATTTCTCAGGCACGCTGTTCGAGCCCCACTTCTACGGGGTCGACATCGAATCCGGGCTGCTCGACTACGACCATGTGGCGGAGCGCGCCCGCGAGGTCCGCCCCAGGCTGATCATCGCCGGCGCCAGCGCCTACAGCCGGTTCATCGACTTCGCCCGGTTCCGTGCCATCGCCGACGAGGTCGGGGCCCTCCTCCTCGCCGACATCGCCCACCCCGCCGGACTGGTCGCCGCCGGTCTCCACCCGACGCCCATCGGTCACGCCCACGTCACCACCACCACCACGCACAAGACGCTGCGTGGCCCCCGCGGCGGCATGATCATGTGCGACGAGGACCTGGCCAGGACGGTAGACCGCTCGATCTTCCCGGGGCTGCAGGGCGGGCCGCTGATGCATGTCATCGCCGGCAAGGCGGTCGCCTTCGGCGAGGCCCTGCAGCCGGAGTTCCGCGCCTACGCCGCGCAGGTGATCGCCAACGCCCGGGCGATGGCCGGGGAACTGATGGCCGCTGGCATCCGCATCGTCTCCAACGGCACCGACAACCACCTGATGATGGTCGATGTCGGGTCGATCGGTCTCAGCGGCAAGCAGGCCGAGCAACTGCTTGACCGGCTCGGCATCACCTGCAACAAGAACACCATTCCCGGCGACACCCGCCCTCCGGCGCAGGGCAGCGGCGTTCGGCTCGGCACCCCGGCCATCACCAGCCGCGGCATGGGCGAAGCAGAGGCCCGGGCCATCGCGAAGATGATCGCCTCCGCGCTGCACTCCCCTGCCGACGAGGCCCTGCCGGCCCGCATCCGTGACGATGTCCGCGACCTGACCTCGAGGTTCCCGCTGCCCGGCCTCTCCCGGTAGCCTCGGCGCCCGGGCGGCCGCCCAATCTGGCCATCGAGCCCCGATCGACCTTCAGGCTACTGGATCGACAGCACTGTCTGCGCTTCGGTCCAGAGTTCCTCGATCCGGTAATAGCTGCGCTGTTCGGTCGAGAAAATGTGGACGATGGTGTCCCCGAAGTCGAGGATGATCCAGCCCGAGACGGCGCCGCCCTCGCTGCGCCCGGGGCGCACGCCAAGGAGGGCCAGGTCTTCGGTCAGCGTACGGGAGATGGCCCGCAACTGCCGCTCGTTCTCGCCCGAGCAGATCACGAAGAAGTCCGTGTAGGGCGACGAGCCCTGCACGTCGAGCACGCGCGTGTCGGCGGCGGGGGTCTCGCTGATGATCTCGGCGATGGCAAGCGCGAGATCTCTGCCCTCTGGAGCAGGACCTGCCGGCACGTGGGGCGTTTCCGCGATCTCGGCGGCGATGGCGTCGGTGGCGTCTATGGTTTCTGGCTCCTCATCGTTGCGAACCGGCTTGCGCGCCCGTTCCCGGCGTGAAATCGGTGGGCCCGGCAGGGATCGAACCCGCGACCCTGGGGTTATGAGCCCCGTGCTCTACCACTGAGCTACAGGCCCGTCGCTGGTCGCCGCTCGCCTGGGCGGGCAGTCCGCGTCGTGGGGCCAGTGTAATGCAGACTCGCTGGGCGATGCCGCCGATTCCCCGCTTCAGCCGCGAACCATGCGGAGCACCTCCGCCGTCCGGGCTTCGAGCGTGGGCCGGTCGTTGGCCTCCACATTGAGCCGCAGGAGCGGCTGGGTGTTCGAGGCGCGCAGGTTGAACCACCAGTCCGGAAAGGAAACGGTCGATCCGTCGAGATGGTCGATCTCCGCTCCCTGCCCCCGGTAGTGCGCTTCGACCGCGGCGGTCACCGCGGCGGGGTCCGCGACCTCGGAGTTGATCTCGCCCGAGCGAACCCGGCGATCGAGGGGCGCGATGACCTGCGACAGCGGCAATGCGGCCTCGGAAATCAGTTCCAGCACCGTCAGCAGGGCCAGCATGCCGGAGTCTGCGTACCAGAGGTCGCGGAAGTAGAAATGGCCGGAGTGCTCGCCGCCGAAGACGGCGTCCTCCTGCCGCATCAGTTCCTTGATGTAGGAGTGGCCGACCCGCGAG
>JBJTKE010000542.1:0-15479 GCA_046096285.1 Chloroflexota bacterium | reverse complement strand
GTCTGGCACGGCATCGCCGGGGCCGCCCGCGACGCCGCCATCGCCTACGCCCGCGAGCGGACCCCGAACGGGATGTCCGCCCCCATCGCCGAGCTTCCGGCCATCCAGAACCGCGTCGCCCAGATGGAACTCCTGCATTGGCAGTCGGGAACCCTGCTGGCGGCCACCGCCGAGCGCTGGCAGGCCGCCTCCCCCGGGGAGCGCGCCGCCATGGACTGGGAGATGGCCGGGACCAAGCACCTCGTGACCAACAACGCCATCGAGATCACTGACCTTGCGATGCGGGTCGTCGGCGCGGCCTCCATGTCCCGCGACATGCCGCTGGAGCGCTACTACCGCGACGTCCGGGCGGGCCTCGGCCAGCCGCCGATGGACGACGCCGCCTTCAGCATCATCGGCAAGCGGGCGCTCGGCCTGAGCGCGAAGAGGCCCGCCGGCTGAGCATCGGCGGCAGATCACGCAGGGTCTCGCCGGATTTCATACCGGCCTCATCACCATTCGCCACGATGAACCGGAACGGCCGCGGCGCCTGGCGCTGTCATTGGCGGCGCAGGCGCGGCGCGGCGGCGGCCGGAGCGGCGCGTGCGATTCGACCCGGACCTCTCCATTGGAAGCGTGCTCGCCGGGCTGTCGGTGCTGGTGTCGGCGGCGGCGCTGGCCTATGGGTGGCGGAAGGACCGGCAATTCCGCCATCGCGAGTATGCGGACCTCATCCGGACCGCCGCCGGCCGGGTCGCGGTGGCGCTCGAGCGCTGGCAACTGATCGCCCGCCAGTTGAGCGATGATCTGCCGCCGGTGCTGGTCGAAGCCGCCCGGCTCGCCGTCGACGGCGACGACCGTCCCGCGGCCGCCCACCTGCTGCGCACCACCCTGCTCTCCCGCCGGGCCGCCATCGCGCTGCGCATCGCCGACGAGCGCCTCGAAGCCGCCTACGTCGATCTTTACGGCTACGACCCCCGCATCCACGCGCTCTTCACCGGCGCCGTCCAGCGAATGCAGGCCATCGACCGCCAGGCCTTCGCCGCGATCGAGGACCGCCTGATGCGCGACCTCGGCAACTTCACCGACCGCAGCGCCGAGGCCCTCGCGACTGCGCTCCGGATGCACTGCGACGACCTGACCGCCGCCTACGTCTCGGCCACCGGCCGGGTCATCGAGGGATTCCGCGCCGAGATGCTCAAGCTGATCGAGGCCGACGACGACCGGATCATCGCCCGAAAGGTCGATTTCCAGACCGCCGACCAGGCGATGCCCGCCGTTCCCGACGCGCTTCCCGCGCCTCTTGCCGCGGCCTGACGGGCCTGCCGCGACGCCGTCGCATCCGAGAGGACCCCTGGCACTTGCACGGCTTTCGCCGTCCGTGCTACCGTCCGCGCCATGAAGGCGAAGAACTTCCCCACCGGCGCCAGGAGCAAGCGAAGCGTGGTGATCTCGATTTCCATTATCGGGATGACCACTATTTGCCTGCCTGCCGGTTCGGGAGGGCGTGACTGACCCAGACACGACCAACCAGGACGGACCGGCAGGCGGGCGCGAACAGCGGCCCGCTTTTCGTTTGCCGGATACGCCGGGATCACCAAGCCACAGCGCGGCGGCGCACGGGAGCGATGGCGATGTACGTGATGAAGGTCGGTGGCACCTCGGTCGGCAACGCGCAACGGGTCGAGTCCGTCTGCCGCATCGTCGAGGCCCAGCCGCTGCCCCGCGCGGTGGTCGTCTCCGCCGTCTCGGGGGTCACCAACCTCCTGCTCGAGGCCGCGACGTGCGCCGCCGCCGGCGATTCCGCGGGGCGGGCCGCCGCCGTGGCGGCCATCCGCGGCAAGCACGCCGACGTCGCCGCCGGCATCGCGGACGAGTCCGAGCGGACCGCCGCCCTCGCCATCCTCGACCACCTCCACGCCGCGCTCGATGCCCGCCTCGACGAAGCCGCCGCCGCCGCCGTCGTTCCCGCCCGCATCTCCGACGCCATCGTCGCCACCGGCGAGAAGGCGATGTCGGTCATGGCCGCCGCCATGCTCCGCTCCCGCGGCACGCCCGCCGTCCACGCCTGGGCCGATCGCTACCTCGCCACCGACGACCGCTTCGGCAACGCCCGCCCCAACCGCGAGCGCACCCGCGAGCAGATGGCCGCCCTCCTGCCCGACCTCGAGGACGGGATCACGGTCGTGTTCACCGGCTTCATCGGCGGCGCGCCGGACGGCAGCACCACCACGCTCGGCCGCGGCGGCTCCGACTACTCCGCCACCCTGATCGGCGCGGCGCTCGACGCCACCGAGGTCCAAATCTGGACCGATGTGCCCGGCGTGCTCTCCGCCGATCCCCGGCAGGTCGCGGAGGCCCGCGTGGTGCCCGCCGTCTCCTATGACGAGGCGCAGGAACTCGCCCACTTCGGCGCAAAGGTGCTCCACCCGCGCACCATCCGGCCGGCGGTGTCCCGCGGCATCCCGGTGCGCATCCTCAGCACCTTCCTGCCGGAGGAGCCCGGCACGCTGGTCACCCGCGATGCCGCCAACGACAGCGTGAAGGCGGTGACCGCGCTCAAGAACCTGCTGCTGCTGACCATCGACGTGCCTGAACTCGAGGACCTGGCCGGCGCCTCCGCCGAGGTCTTCGCCGCGCTCCATCATGCCCGCATCGAGATCGCCTCCGTCTCCCAGGCCTCGTCCCGCCGCCGCATGACGTACCTCGTCGATCCCGGAGCGCATGGTGGCTGCTCCGCCGTCCGCTCCCTGCTCGACGACGCCCTCGCCGATTCCGACGTCGAGGCCGACATCCGCTGCGAGGAGGGGGTCGCCCTCGTCGCCGCGGTCGGCGCCGGGGTGGCCTCCCAGCCGTCAGCGCTGGCCCGCCTGCTGGAGGTGCTGGCCCGGGCGGGCGTGCCGGTGCTGGCATCGAGCCTGCAGGAGTCCAACGTGGCGCTGACCGCGGCCGTGCCCGCATCGCAGGCCGACCGGGCCGTTCACGCCCTGCACGATGCGCTGATCAAGCCCCAGAATGGGGCCCGCAGCCGCCGCCCGCGCCGCAGCGACCTGCTGGCGGAATCGATGCGGGTCGGCTAGCCGCGCCCCGCGGGGCGTCATGATTCCCCGGCTCACCCGGGCGGGCGGCCGTCTCCCGCCCTGCGCCGAGAAAGGACTATCGCTCGTGGCCTACCGCTCCCGTGACAAGCGCATCCCGGTCGCCATCCTCGGCGCAACCGGTTCGGTCGGGCAGCGATTCATCCAATTGCTGGCCGATCATCCGTGGTTCGAGGTCTCCGAACTGGTCGCCTCCGAACGCTCCACCGGCAAGACCTACCGCGAGGCCGCGCCCTGGCGCCTCTCCGCCGACCTGCCAGACGGCGTGGGCGAACTGCCGGTGCTGGACTACGCCGCCGACCTGCAGTCGCCGGTCGTCTTTTCGGCGCTGCCCGGCGAGGTCGCCCGCGAGATCGAGCAGCGGATGGCCCGCGAGGGCCGCGCCCTGTTCACCAACACCTCCACCCACCGCATGGACCCGGATGTGCCGCTGCTCATCGCCGAGGTCAACCCGGAGCACGCGAAGGTCATCGAGACGCAGCGCCGCAACCGCGGCTGGAGCGGCTTCATCGCCGCCAACTCCAACTGCTCCGCGATGCACCTCGTGCTCGCCCTCAAGCCACTGCAGGACGCCTTCGGTCTCGAGGCGGTGGCCGTCACCACGCTGCAGGCCGTTTCCGGGGCGGGCTATCCCGGCGTTCCCTCGCTGGACATGATCGACAACGTGATCCCGTTCATCTCCACCGAGGAGGAGAAGATGAGCGAGGAATCGCTGAAGATGCTCGGTCGGCTGACGGCCGGGGGCTTCGAGCCCGCCAGCATCGTGATGACCGCCCACTGCAACCGGGTCAACGTCCGCGATGGCCACACCGAGTGCGCCAGCGTCCGCCTCGGCTCCACCCCGGAGATCGCCGAGGTCGCGCAGGTGCTGGCCGATTTCCGCGGGCGCCCGCAGGAACTGGAGTTGCCGAGCGCTCCGGTCCGGCCGATCGTCGTCCGCTCCGAGAACAACCGGCCGCAGCCGGTGCTCGACCGCGACACCGAGCGCGGGATGGCCACCGTCGTTGGGCGGCTGCGGCCCTGCCCGCTGCTGGGATACAAGTTCGTGGCCCTCGGCCACAACACCATCCGGGGCGCGGCGGGGGCCAGCATCCTCAACGCCGAACTGTTCCACGAGGAGGGCCTGCTGCCCCTTTGAGGCGGGCGGCGGCCGCCGGGCGCCCGGCGGGACCGCGACCTCGGGCCGGGGCGGTCGCGCACCGGCGGGGTGGCCCCGGCGTCCGCGGACCGCGCGCGAGTTGTCGCCGCCCCGGGAAGCCGCCATCGGCGGCGGGCAGCCTGCCCCGGGGGAACCGGCCCTCGCAGGCGCGCCGCGCCACGCCGCGCCTTTGGTGCGCCGTCATTGCGGCGAAAACGCGCCCCGGCGGCGGGGTCGTCCGTCGAGGGCGTGGTATGGTCCCCCCTGCGACGGCGGGGCCGGGCAGGCGCCTCGTCCCGGCGGTCTCAACGAAAGGGTCCCGGTCATGTACGCGACAGCGCCGGCAGTGCCCCGTCCGGGGGAGACGGCGCGGAATCCCTGGCTCGTCTTGCTCGTGCTGTGCGGCGCGGTCTTCATGCTGCTGCTCGACACGACGATCGTCAACGTCGCCCAGCAGGTCATCAAGGACGACCTCGGCGCGACCCTGCCGCAGATCCAGTGGATTCTCGACAGTTATATCCTCGCCTACGCGGTGCTGCTGCTCTCGTTCGGGCGGCTCGGCGATGTCCTCGGCCGCAAGCGCATGTTCGTGTGCGGCATGGCCGTGTTCATCGCCGCCTCGGTCCTGTGCGGTCTTTCGACAGCGATCGGCGACCTGCTCGGCATCTCCGCCTCCACCGCGCTGATCGCGAGCCGGGTGCTGCAGGGCGTGGGCGGGGCGCTGATGATGCCGCAGACCCTCTCGCTCATCACCGTCGCGTTTCCACCCGAGCAGCGCGGCGCCGCGATGGGCGCCTGGGGGTCGGTGGTGTCGCTCGGCGCGATCCTCGGGCCGCTGATCGGCGGCTTCATCGTGAGCCATGCGGCGTGGCAGTGGATCTTCCTGATCAACGTGCCGATCGGCATCGTGGCGATCGTCGCCACCATCGCCATCGTGCCGGAATCGGTCGATCCGCTGGCCTCGCGGCGGATCGACTGGGCGGGCGTCGGCCTCTCCGGGTTCGGCATTTTCGCCTTTGTCTATGCCGCCATCGAGGGCAACCATCGCGGCTGGACCGACCCCCTCATCCTCGGCCTGCTCACGCTCAGCGTGCTCCTGCTGGCGCTCTTCGTGTGGTGGGAGCGGCGCTGCGCCGACCCGATGATGAAGCTCGAGTTGTTCGACATCCGGAACTTCTCGGCGGGCAACGTCATCGGGTTGCTGGTCTCCTTCGGGATGCTCGGCATCTTCTTCCCGCTCACGCTGTTCCTGCAGGGCGGCCTCGGCCTTTCTCCCATCGCCGCGGGTCTGGCGATGACCCCCATGTCGCTGATCATGATGTTCGCCGCCCCCGCCTCCGGCAGGCTCAGCGATCGGGTCGGCGCGCGCTGGATTCTCATCGCCGGGTTGACGCTGATGAGCGCCGGCATCCTGTTGCTCTCCGGCAGGCTCTCCCCGGCCACCGACTGGCATACGCTCTGGCCCGCCCTGCTGCTGCTCGGCACGGCCATGGGCATGACCTTCGCCCCGTTGACCGCCGCCACGATGGCGCAGGTTCCGCCGCGCATCGCCGGATCCGCCTCCGGCATCCTCAACACCAACCGGAACATCGGGCAGGTGCTCGGCATCGCCATCCTCGGCTCGGTGCTGCAGACGCGCCTCGGGGTCCATGCCGCCGGCGCCATGGCGGCCGTCGACGGCCTCGAGCCCGAAACCGCCCGGGAGATGGCCGCCCTCGTCCGCGACAGCCGCCTGAGCGAGATTCCCACCCGCCTCGGCGTCCTGCAGCCCGGCCAGACCGAAAGCCTGCCGCAGGTCTTCGGCGCCGCACAGGAGGCCTTCGCGGCCAGCATTCACGACACCTTCGCCGCCGCCGCCGCCGCCTGCCTGCTCGCCTTGCTGGCCGCCTTCTTCATCCGGAACCCGCGCAGCGGCGGCGCCGCGCCCTCCGCGCGGCACGAGGCCTCCGGGGGTCGCGCGGCATAGCTCGCGGGCGAACCGGCGCGGGCCGGGCCCTGACCAGCGGAGTGCGCATGAACGTCGTCTTCGACTTCTCCGACACGGTGGCGCTCGTCACCGGCGCCAGCAAGGGCATCGGCCGGGGCATCGCCGAGGCGTTCGGCCGGGCGGGCGCCGCGGTCGGCGTCAACTACCGCACCGACCGCGCGGGCGCCGAGGCCGCCGCGGCCGTCATCGAGGCCGCCGGCGGCCGCGCCCTGCTGCTCCCCGGCGACGTCGGCGACGTCGCCGCCGTGGCTCCCATGTTCGATGCCCTCGAAGCCGCCTTCGGCCCGGTCACCGCGCTCGTCAACAACGCCGGGCAGTCCGGACCCGCCCGGCGCCTCGTGGACGTCTCCCCGGATGAGTGGCGCGCCCTGCTCGCCGCCAACCTCGACGGCCCCTTTCACTGCGCCACCGAGGCCGCCCGCCGGATGATCGCCGCCGGCATCCGGGGCCGCATCGTCTCCATCACCTCCGTTCACGAGGAGGCCTGCAACACCATCGATTCCGGCCCCTACCAGAGCAGCAAGGGCGGCCTGCGCAATTTCACCCGTTCCCTCGCGCTCGAACTGGCCGAGCACGGGATCACCGTGAACAGCGTCGCCCCGGGCATGATCCTCACCCCGATGAACGCGCGGGCCATGGCCGACCCGGTCTTCCTCGCCGAGGCCGAGGCACAGATCCCGCTGCGCCGCGTCGGCCTGCCGGAGGATATCGCGGCCATGACCCTCTTCCTGTGCAGCGACGCGGCAAGTTACTGCACCGGCGGCACCCACTACGTGGACGGCGGCTGGATGCTCTCCTGGCCGCCGGTCTAGCCCGCTGGCGCGCCGCCGCCGATGGGTGGCAGACTGCGGGCATGAAGCGTCGCGCTGCGCTCCTCGCCGCTCTCGCATTCCTCGCCGCGCCGCCGGCCGCCGCGCCGGATGACGCCTGGATTCCCCTCAGTGACCCCTCGGTCACCGAGACTTCCGGTCTCGCCGCCGCCCCCGGCGGCTGGTTGCTCTGGACCATCGAGGACTCCGGCAATGCCCTGGCTCTCCATGCCTTCTCCCCCTCCGGGGACGCCCTCGGCGCATGGCCCATCGCGGGCGCCGACGACGCCGCCAGCGACTGGGAGGACCTTGCCGTGGCCCCGGCCCCGGACGGCCAGGGGCGCCGCCTTGTGATCGCCGACATCGGCGACAACGACGAGGACCGCCCCTTCGTCACGCTCTACGTCGTGCCGGAGCCCGATCCGTCCACCGCGGGCGCTACGCTCTGGGCCGAGCGACTCGACTTCGTCTACCCGGATCAGCCGCACGACGCCGAGGCGATCCTCGTCCACCCCTTCACCGGGGAGACGCTGGTCGCCACCAAGAAGCCGTGGGGCCGGGCCGCCGTCTTCCGCCTGCCCCCGGAGGCCGCGGGCCCGCTCGAGCGGGTCGCCGCGGTCAACGGCCCCGGCATCGGGCCGTGGGGCGCCATCACCGGCGGGGCGGTCGCCGCGGACGGCAGCCGCGCCGCCCTGCTGACCTACGGCGGCATCGCCGAGTGGGACGTGGCGCCCGGCCAGACGCTGGCCGAGGCGATCGCCGCGCCGCCGCGCATGTTGCCGCGCCCGGACATCGGCCAGACCGAGGCGATCGCCTACTCCGCCGACGGGACCGTGCTGTACGTCACCGCCGAAGGCCGGCCCTCGCGGCTGGCCAGCATCCCACTGGACCCCGACCGGTAGATCGGCGACCACCACCCCGGCGCGGCCGGTTTCCAGCCGCGCCAGGCAAGAGCGCCAATCCTTCGGACGCGGGTCCGCGCGCAGTCCCGGAACCCGCCGCCTCCAATCGCCGCGAGGTCCCGCCAGCGGCGCCCGGAACCGCCGCTTCCCTCCCTCAACGCGACGAAAAACCCCTCGCCCGCCGCAGCGGGGAGGGGTTGGCGAATGGGGTTCCGGACCGATGCCCAAAACCATGCCGGGATGAGCCCACAGACGGCTGAGGAGTTCCAGCCGAGCCTCGGCGCCGGGCGGGCCTGGCAACCTGCAGCCGACCGCGCAGGTTGGAACCGCCGGGGCCACCCGCACCTAGAGCCGCTGGTACTCCTCGAGGTCGAGCACGAACACGGTGGCCGAGGCCGCCATCGCGGCGTCGCCGCCCTCGCCCGGGGCCACGCCCGAGCGCGCGTTCTGGCGCACGAGGTCGAGCACCTGGTCGACCTGGTCCTCGTCGGCCCCGATCAGCAAGGTGGTGTTGCCGCGCCGCAGGAAGCCGCCGGTGCTGGCCAGCCGGGTGGCGCGGAACTCCGCCTCCAGCAGCGCGTCCACCACCGCATCCGCGACCTCGTTCTGGATGACCGCCACGATCAGTTTCTTCATGAGTCCGTCCAATCGCCCGCCGCGCGCCTGCGCGGCGGCCCGAATGCCCGAATGCCCGAATGCCCGCCGGCCGGGGCTCGCCCGGGCCGTGCAACCCGCCGAGTATAGCCTGCGCGGACGCCCCGGCGCGTGAGCCGCCGCCGTCCGGTCAACCGGGACCGCCGCGCCGCGACCGCTGGCTGTCCAGCCAGCCCTGCAGGATCACCGCCGCGGCGATGGCGTCCCGCTGCTGTTTGCGGGCGTCCCGCTTCGTTCCCCGCTCCAGCATCACCCGGTCGGCAATGGCGCTGGTCAGCCGTTCGTCCCAGAAGCGGACCGGCGCGGCTGCGCCAAGCCGGGCGGCAAGATCGCCGGCGAACGCCCGCGTCACCGCCGCCTGCGGCCCCTCGCGGCCGGACATCCCGGTCGGCAGCCCGACCACCACCGCGCCGACGGCGTGATCCGCCGCCAGCCGGGCGATTTCGTCGAGGTCGCCCTCGCCGCGGGGGATCATCGCCAGCGGGCTGGCGATGGCCCCCAGTTCGTCCGAGATGGCGACGCCGATGCGCCGCTCCCCGAGGTCGAGCCCGAGCGCCCGCTTGCCCCCGGTCACGCCGCGACCTCGATCCGGATGCGGCTGGCGTCGCCGGGAAGGCGTTGCGGCAGCCAGTCGGGCAGCCACTCGGCCCGGTACTCGATCTGGAAGCCCTTGACGCCGGGCGTGGCCGCCAGCACCGCCGCCGCGGCGGCATCGTCGGCCCCGGCCAGCCGCTCGGCCAGCGCCCGGGCATCCGCCTCGGTGAACGACGCGATGGCATCGGCGGACACCTCGGCGGTAAACCGCGACCCCTCCGGGGCGTCGCTGACCGGGGTGATCGCGGCGATCTCGACCGACTCCGGCGCGAGCCGGAACCCGGCGGGAACCTGCGCCGCCAGCGCCCCGGGCGCGCCCGCCGCGACCGCCTCCCGCGCCGCGGCCTCATCGAAGCCGAGTCCGCGGATTTGCCGGACGGCGTTGACCCCAACCGTATCGGCAGGTTCGCCCTCCCGGGCGGAGTAGGTCACGGTCTCCGAAAGCGACTCGACCGTGCTGGGCAGCAGCCGGGTCCCCTCGGGCAGGTCGGAGAAGGCGCCGGAGCCCGGCGTGAGAGCCGCCTCGGCCTGCGCCTGCAGCGCGGCGAGGTCGGCCGCCGCCACCACCTTGAGCTCGATGTCCGACCCGCCCGCCGCCGCGCCGCCGCGATTGCTGTAGTACACGCCGCTGGCCAGCCTGCCGCCGATCTCGCCCGCGCCGACGTTGCCCGTGCCGCCGGGCGCGGCCGCGGTCGCCGCCCCGGACGCGTTGCCGGCCCGCCCGGTCGCCGGGTCGGCGGCGGGCACGAGCACCTCCGCGTCGAGCAGGAAGGTCATCACGCCGCCGTCGAGTTCCGTCCCGGCCGGGCCGGCAACCGCCTGCGGGCCGGGGTTGGCGAACACCACGGCGCTCGCCGCCGGGTCATCTGGCTCGAGGTTCAGGCCGCTGGCGGGGATGGAGGTCTCGAAGGCAAGGTCGGTCTCGAGCGGCGTGCCTGCCAGCGCGATCGCCGCGCCGCCATCGAGCGGCGCGCCGGTCGCGGTCACATCGAAGGGGATCGCCCCTGCCACCGGGGCATGTTGCAGGGTCAGCGCCACGGTCGCCCGCGGGAGGAGCAATGCCGCGGCCACGGCAGCCAGCGCCAGCAGCAGCAGCACGCCGAGGGTGAACCCGAGCCAGCGCGGGAAGCCGCCGCCGCGATGCTTGCGGTCGACGATGCGGTCGAAGGATGGGCCCTCCGGTCCATCGGCGGGCAGCGGGCCGACCGGGGGCGGTGGTCCCTGCCGCCGCTCCTCGACGGGCGAGGGCAGCCGCGTGGCCCACTCCGGGCGCGGGGGCGTGCCGGGCTGGGCCACCGGCGGCAGCGGCGGCCGAGGGGCCAGAGCGGAGCGCGAGGGCGGCGCAGCCGGGGGCGGCGCGGGCGCCCGCGGTGGAACCGGGGGCGCAGGCGGCGGAGCCTGCCGGGCGGCGGCCAGCCAGCCGGGGGGAATCCGCCGGGCGGGCAGGCCCATCAGGCCGGCAAGCTGCGTGCGAAGGGCGTCGTCGCAGTAGAGCGTGACCGCGAGCCGGTCGCGGTCGATGACGTCCTTGAGCTGGCGGAACTCGCCGGCGGTCAGCAGCAGCCCGCTCTCGCGCGGGACCACGAGATCGACCGGCCCGGCGGCGCGCCCGGCCGCGACCAGCCGCGCCACCACGTCGGGGAGCGTCTCGGCGGGACCGGCGACGATGATCGGCGGCCTGCGGTCGGTCATCGTCCGCGCCCCGGCAGCCGCGATGAGCCCGGCGGGAACCGCATCACCCGCCGACGCTCCGCCGCACGATGCCGGCAACCGCGGCGAGGGCGTCGTCCAGTTTTTCCGGATCCTTGCCGCCCGCCTCCGCGAGATCGGGGCGGCCGCCGCCGCGGCCATCGACGATGGCGGCGGCCTCGCGCACGATGTCGCCCGCCTTCACGCCGCGGGACACGGCGTCAGGCGTGACCATCGCCAGCAGGCTCGGCTTGCCGTCGATCACCGCGCCGAGCACCACCACGCCCGAGCCGATGCGGTCGCGCAGCCGGTCGCCGAGTTGGCGCAGGGCGTCCTTGGTGTCGGCGTCGGCTCGGGCGGCCAGCACGCGCACCCCGCCGATCTCGACGGCGCGGTCCAGCAGGTCACCGGCCCGGGAGCCGGCGACCTCGCCGCGCAGCCGCTCGATCTCGCGCTCGAGGGAGCGGGTGCGCTCCTGCAGCGCCTCGATGGCGGCGGGCACCTCCGGCCACGGGGTTCGCAGGGCGCGGCCCGCAGCGTCGAGCGCGGAGGTCATGCGGTGCAGCCGCTCGATGGCGGCCTCCCCGGTCATCGCCTCGATGCGGCGCACCCCGGCGGCCACGCTTCCCTCGGAGAGGAGCATGAATGGCCCGATTTCGCCGATCCGGCCGACGTGGGTGCCCCCGCACAATTCCCGCGAGAAATCGCCGATGGAGACCACCCGCACCTCGGCCCCGTACTTCTCGCCAAAGAGCGCGGTGGCGCCGCCAGCGACCGCGTCGGCATAGGCCCTGACCTCGGTGATCACCGGCCGGTCGTGCAGGATTTCGGCGTTCACGAGGTCGGAGATGCGCGCGAGTTGCTCGGGCTTCACCGCGTCCATGCTGGTGAAGTCGAAGCGCAGGCGTTCCGGGGCGACCAGCGATCCAGCCTGCCGCGCCTCCGGCCCGACCACCCGCTGCAACGCCCAGTGCAGGAGGTGGGTGGCGCTGTGGTTCCGCCGCATTGCCTGTCGCCTGCCGGCATCGACTTCGGCGGCGACGGTCTCCCCCACCCGCACGAAGCCCTCGCGGACGATGCCGCGGTGGACGAACACATCCGGTGTGGGCTTGTGGGTGTCGTCGATGTTGACCGCGCCGGTGGCGGTGCGCAGCTCGCCGGTGTCTCCAAGCTGGCCGCCGGACTCGCCGTAGAACGGCGTGCGGTCGAGGATGACCTCGACCGGCTCGCCCGCCTCGGCGACCTCCAGCGGACCGTCCGGGCCCAGCAGAGCGACGATCCGGGCCTCCGGCGTCCGCGTCGCGTCATAGCCGAGGAAAGCGGTCTTGCCGCCGGCGGCGGTGACGTAGAGCTCGGCGCGGTTGCGGGCTCCGTCCTTGAAGGCGGCGGCCGAGCCGCCGCGGCTGGCCTCGCGCTGCGCCTGCAGGGCCTCCTCGAAGCCGGCGGTGTCCACCTCGAGGCCCTGCTCGCGGGCGAGGTCGAGCGTGAGGTCGAGCGGGAATCCGAAGGTGTCGTACAGCCGGAAGACCTCCTTGCCGGGGAGGATCCGGGCGACCGTTTCGCCCTCCCGCGCGGCGCTTCTCGCGAGGTCGTCGACCAGGCCCTGGAATCGGCCGATCCCGGCGTTCAGGGTGCGCCCGAAGCTGTCTTCCTCGTGGGTGAGCACCTTCTCGATCTGCGACCGCCGCTCGCGCAACTCCGGGTGGTGGTTGGCGAACTGGTCGATCACCACGCCGGCGACGTCGGCCAGGAAGTTGCCCTCCAGCCCGAGTTTGCGGCCGGAGCGGATCGCCCGCCGCAGGATGCGGCGCAGCACGTAGTTGCGGCCCTCGTTGCCCGGCAGCACGCCGTCCGCGATCAGGAAGGTGGAGCCGCGGGTGTGGTCGGCGATGATCCGCAAGGCGCGGTCGGTCTCGGCGTCGACGCCATAGGCGATGTTGGCGAGGGAGGCGGCGCGCTGGATGATCGCCTGGTAGAGATCGATGTCGTAGAGCGAGTTCGCGCCCTGCATCACCATCGCCAGCCGCTCCAGCCCCATGCCGGTGTCGACGTGCTGGCGTGGCAGCAGTTCCCGCGTGCCGTCCGGCCGCTGGAAGAACTGCATGAACACGTTGTTCCAGACTTCGAGGTAGCGCGGGCAATCGCAGCCAGCGGCGCAGGTGTCGAGGCCGCAGCCATGCTCCTCGCCGCGGTCGAAGTAGATCTCGGAGTCGGGGCCGTTGGGGCCAGTCGGGCCGACCGGGCCCCACCAGTTGTCGCCGAGCCGGCCGATCCTGCCGTCGGGCACCCCGATTTCCTGCGTCCAGATCGCGAGGGCCTGGTCGTCGTCGGGGTGAATGGTGGGGTGGAGCAGGTCGCCGGGAATGCCCATGACCTGCGTCAGGAACTCCCACGACCACGTGAGCGACTCGCGCTTGAAGTAGTCCCCCACCGAGAAGTTGCCGAGCATGAAGAAGAAGGTGCAGTGGGACTGGTCGCCGACCTCGTCGATGTCAACCGTGCGGAAGCACTTCTGGACGGTGACCATGCGCGGGGCGGGCGCCTGCTCCAGGCCGAGGAAGTAGGGTGTCATCTGCTGCATGCCGGCGGTGGTCAGCAGCACCGTCGGGTCGTTGTGGGGCACCAGCGAGGATGACGGCAACTGGCGGTGGCCCTTGCCCTCGAAAAAGGAGACGAAGCGGCGGCGAACCTCCTCGCCCGACACGGGCGCGGGCATGGATGGACGGCTCATGAGTCTGGCAACCTCTCGGGCAGGCTGACGAAGGGGCCCGTGGCCCCACCGGTTGGCTCCGGATTGTACGATACGGCGCGCCGGGCTTTCGCAGCCGCCGCGCCGCGCCGCGCGGCCCGCCCCCGGGCTAGAGCCCCTGCAGGGCCGTGCGCGCGAGATCGACGAACCCCTCCCGCACCGGGGCGAAACTCTCGATCAGCAGCACGCCCTCCGGCCCGGTCACCGCGTCGTGCTCGACGCCGCCGGGAACCACGTAGGCCATGCCCGCCGTCAGCCGCCGCGTCTCGCCGCCGATGGTCACCGTGACCGCGCCCTCGATGATCACCCCGAGTTGCTCGTTCGGGTGGGAGTGGGCCGCCAGGGTGACGCCCGGATCGATCCGGTTCCAGCAACTCATCATCTGGTCGCCGGCCACCGTCCGCAGCCGCAGCCCGGGCGCCGGGCTGAACTCCGGCAACCGGTCGTACTCCGCCCACTGAGCGCCATCCGGCGCCGCATCCGTGCCGATTCCGCGCGTTCCGCCGCCGCTCATGCGATCCTCCCTGTTCAGCCGACCTGCCGCGACGGCCGCGCCGCTGCGGCGGCAATCTACCCGATCCCCCGCCCATGCCGGAGGTCCGCCGAGGTGAAGGCATCATCCCGCGCCATCGAGGCCGCCTGGGCCGCCCGCAACGCCTTCGCCAGCGGCGACGAGACGCTCGCCTTCGCCGAGGCCGTCCGCGCGGTCTCCTTCGGCGAGACCGCGCCCGACCTGCTCGACCTGTTTCACCTGCTCGCCGCCACCCAGGATCCGGCGCCCGCCGCCGACCTGCTCGGCCAGGCCCTGGAGGACACCTGGGGAGACTGGCCGCCTCCCCTGCACGCCGAGATCGCCGCCATCCGCTTCGACCGCCTCATCGAGGCAGGCGTCGAAGGCCCGCCGCTGGCCGGAGCCGCGCTCGCCGCGCTCGAGGCCGCCGCGGGTGGCGGCCCCGATGCCGCCGGCAACGCCTGGACCCCGCTCGCCGACCCCGGCCGCCGCGAGCGCATCCTGCGGGCGGCCGATTCCGACCCCGCCTCCATCGCCGACGCGCTCGAGCATCTTTCCTTCGCCCCGCGCCGGGCGGGCATCCAGTCCGACGCCACCCGCTTCGCCGAGCAGGTCGCCTATGCCCATGCCGGCGAGCGGCCGGTGGTCCGCGCTGCCGAGCGCCTGCTGTTCGCCATCGCCCGCGAGCCCGGCCCCGAGGCCGACGCCGCCCGCGACACCGCACGGCGGCTCGAGGCCATGCGCAAGCGCCTCGCCGCCGGCGACTCCCGCCAGCGGCCCGGGGCCGCGGCCGCCGCGGTCGCGCCCGCCGCCGGTTCCGGCCTGGACGGCGCAAGCATCGTGCTCGTGGGCGGCCACGACGGGCTGCGCGCGGCCGCCCGCGCCCTGCTCGCGCCCCGCGCTCCCCGCGAAATCCGCGATCTGCCGCCGACCTGGGAGGGCCAGCGCGGCGGCGGCGCGGAGGCCGCGGTCCGCGGCGCCGACCTCGTCGTGCTCGTGATCCGCCAACTCGACCACTCCACCGGCGACGCGGCGGAGGCCGCCGCCCGCGAGTTCGGGGCGGCCGTGCGGCGCGCCCGCTCCGCCAGCACCGCCGCCATCATCGCCGCCATCGACGACTGGGCCGCCCACCGGTCCACGCGCCGCTGATCCAGCGCGCGATGCGCCGCCACCCGCCGGCCGCTCGCGATCCCGGCAGACACCCGGCGCCCGGCTCCGCCTTGACACCCTCGGGGGAACCGCCTAGCCTCACAGCAGTTGGGATATGTCCTGCTGCGGAGGCCCTCCATGCCCCGGCGACGCCCCTCACCCGACGAACTCCGGCCCACCCCGGACCTCCCACGGCCCGCCCGCGACGGCCTCACCGAGG
>JBJTKE010000541.1:0-3622 GCA_046096285.1 Chloroflexota bacterium | reverse complement strand
GCGGCCGACGGCCACCTCGTCGTCACGCTCGGCCTGCGGGATATGCTGATCGTGCACACGCCCGACGCCACGCTCGTCGCCGACCGGGCCCACGAGGAGCAGATCCGGCGGGTCGTGGCCGAGCTGGAGAAGCGCGGATGGCAGGACTCTTTGTGAGGCCGGAGGGACGCGGGCATCGCACGGTGCGGGCGGGCGGGGTTGCCCGTACCGTCTCGCCCGGACGTTCGCTCCGTCGACCAATCCGCTTGCAGCGGATCGGTGCCCGCTGCCCTTCGCTCACTCGATGCTGCCCTCGCTTCACCATCCTGGTTTCGCTCGGCCAGCAACGCCGGCTCGACGGCACGGGCAACCCCGCCCGGGCATCTGGGTGGTGCTATAAGGCGGTGCGCCATGGCCTGACACGCTGCGTCATGCTCGCCCTGCTCGTCGCAATGCCTGCGGTCGGTGCCGAAATCGACGAGGTGCGCGCCCGCGATGCCGCGTGGCTCGAGCGGCTGCGGCTGTCCCGCGAGGCGCTCGAGTGGACCGACGAGGTCGTGCGGCACGAGTGGCGGCTCCAGCGCCGGCCCGGCACCGATGAGTGTCGGCTGCTCGATGCCCGCGATCGCATCGTGTGCACCGGCGACGACGCCGCCTGCCGCGTCGCGCTCGAGACCCGGGCCGCCTCCGGGCAGGTGCCGCCGGTCCGCGGCCCGGCCGTGATCCTGCTGCACGGCCTCGGCGAGGGCCGCGACTCGATGCGGCCGCTCGCCGAGCACCTGCGCACGGCGCTCGATGCCACCGTGCTCTCCTTCGGCTACGCGAGCGTGAAGGCCGACATCGACGCCCACGCCCGGGCCCTGGCGAGCGTCGTCGCCGGCCTCGACGGGGCCGACCGCGTCAGCTTCGTGGGACACAGCCTCGGCAACCTCGTCGTCCGCCGCTGGATGGCGCTGGCGCGGGCGGACGAGCTCGAGCGTGCGCACCGCATGGTGATGCTCGGCCCGCCCAACCAGGGCTCCGACCTGGCCCGCATGGCGGGCTCCATCCGCGGGCTCGCCGCCCGTGCGGAGGGCGCGGCCCGCGACCTCGCCGTCGACTGGGACGCCGTCGCCCCACGGCTGGCCGTGCCCCCCTGCGACTTCGCGATCGTTGCCGGCGGCCGCGGCGACGACGAGGGCTACAGCCCCCTGCTCACCGGCGACGACGACGCGGTCGTGCGGGTGGCCGAGACCCGGCTCTCCGGCGCGGCCGGGTTTCTCGTGGTGCCGGTACACCACGCGGCGATGATGCAGCACGCGGAGGTGCAGCGGGCCACCGCCGCATTCCTCGCCACCGGCCGCCTGCCGACCGCCGCGGCCCCCGGGGCCGGTCGGCCCCGGCCCCCCCGGCCCGGCGGGACCGGTCTCGCCCGGTCCCGCCACCGGCCCGGTCGGCCCCTGCACGCCCGCCCGGCCGGTGGGACCCTGCGGCCCCTTCGCGCCGACCGCGCCGCCTCCGCCGCCCCCGCCGCCGCTCCCGGCCGTGCCGGGGACGCCCTGCGGCCCCTGCGGCCCGATCGCCCCCGGGTCGCCTCCCGCGCCGGGATCGCCGCCATCGCCGGCGCCGCCCGCGCGCCCGGTCGCGCCGGGCGTGCCGTCCGCGCCCTGCGGCCCCTGCGGGCCGGTGTCGCCCTGGGCTCCCTTTACGCCCTTGAAGGCCTGGCCAGTCGCGCCCCGCGGACCGGTCGCGCCCTGCGGGCCGGTCGCGCCCACGCCGGTCCCGCCGGCAGCCGGCCCGGGCGCCCCGGCCCGGCCCGGCGCGCCTTGCGGGCCGCGCGCCCCCGCCGGCCCCTGCGGACCCGGCAGGTCCGGGGGAGGAGGAGGAGGGGTGCGCTGGCAGAGGCCCTTGGCGCAGGTCATGTCGCCGCAGCAGTTGTCGTCTCGGTTGCAGGCCTCGCCATCCTTGTAGCAGCGGCACCGGCCGGTCGCGCCGTCCTTGATCTGCTGGTTGGTGCGGAGGCAGACCCGCGTGCAGCAGTCCGCGTCCTTCATGCACTTGTTTTCGATGGCGGTGTCGCCGCAGGGACCCATCACGGAAGGGTTTCGCCCCTTGGCGGGAGTCACGCCCGGTCCCGGTTTCGCCGCCGGACTTGCCGCCGGGCCCGATCCCGGGTCCGCGGCGCGGTCGGGCGCGCCGGTCTCGCGGCGCCTGCCCGAGTTGGCCGGGTTGGCTTCGCTGCCTTTCCCGCTATCGCCGCCCGCGCCAGCCTTCCGGCGGTCCTGCTTCGGCTTCGCGGCGTCGCCAGCCTTGACGTTGCCTTTGCCGTTGCCGGCCTTCGTCGAGGCGCCCGCGGGGGCTCCACCGCCCCGCAGGGCCAGCAAGCCGGCGGCCACCGCCGCCAGCGCGCCCATCAGGCCGCGGCGTTCGACCGCCTCGGCGGGCTGCTGTGACGAGGCGGCCTCACCGGGAAGATCGGGACGCATGCCGCCGTCCTCCGGGTCGGAGTCCTGGTGCGCCGGGTTGGTCGAATTCATGCTCATCGCCTTGCCTCGATGCGGTCGTCGCCGTACCGCGCGTGCGCCTCGGGATGCTGGCGGGGCGGCAGGCGCCGGTGCGCCATCCCACGATGGTTCAACCGATCGCCGTCCAGACCGAGATGCGGTTGTTTTTGTAGTCAGCCACCCACGCCGTCAGCCCGTCCGCCGAGACAACCACGCCGTACGGGCGGCTGAACTGGCTGCTGCCGGTTCCATCGCTCCCGAACGTCGTCTGGTTGGTCCAGGCTGTCTTGTTCGCGCCCGTGTCGGGCCGCGTCCACACCGAGATGCGGCTGTTGCTCTCGTCAGCGACCCAGGCTGTGAGCCCGTCCACCGAGACCGCAATGCCACCCGGGTTGCTGAACTGGCTGCTGCCGGATCCAGCGCTCCCGAAGGTCGTCTGGTTCTGCCAACCGGCAAAGCACACGCCGGTTTGCCGCCGGCAGAAGGGTGTGCTGACGCCGCAGTGGCTGTCGTTGGCGCATTCGACCAGGCAGACCAGCTTGGCCGTGATCGTGCCCGCCGAGTCCCCGGTCTTCACCCGCCGGTACGTCACGTCGGCGTCCCGCTGGTTGTTCGTGTAGTTGATGCTCTGGAGCGCCGCGTACACGCCGTCCGCGGTGTGGCCCACCCCAATGATCGTCCCGCTCCCGCACGACCCCGTCACCGTCGTCGTGTTCCCGTCGCCGTTGCCCAGCGGACCGGTCACCGTCACTATCCTGGTCTTGCTCGGGCCGACGGGGCCGGTCGCCCCGAGCCCGCCGGTCGCCCCGGCCGGGCCAGTCGGGCCAGCCGCGGCGCCCGATGCGCCCCCGCCAGGACCGGTCGGACCGGCGGCGCCGGCCGGGCCGGTGATCCCGGCCGGACCCGCAGGGCCGGTGTCGCCCGCCGGACCGGTGGGGCCGGTCCCGCCCGCGCGCCCGGTCACGCCGGAGACCCCTATCTCGCCCTGGTAGCCGGTGTCGCCGGTGTGGGCGACCGGGCTGTCGCCGGTCGGCCCCTGCGGCCCGGTCAGCCCGACCCCGCCCGCCGGCCCGGTCGCGCCGCGGTTGCCGATGTACCCGGTCGCCCCGGTCACGCCCGTGACGCCGTCGGTCCCGGTCGGGCCTTGCGCCCCCTGCGCC
>JBJTKE010000540.1:0-2820 GCA_046096285.1 Chloroflexota bacterium | reverse complement strand
CGCGCGCCTCGAGCACCTCGCGCACCTCCTGGGCGATCAGGCCGTGGTGGAACCGCGTGCGCTTTTTCGAGCCGTCGGGAACGAGGTTGGCGAAGCGGGAAGCCTCGCGCCAGGCGGCGAGGGCGTCCCCGGAGGCATCCTCGGCGGGGCGTGCGGGGCGGTAGTCGTCGCGGTAGTCCCAGCGGAAATCGACGGGACGGAGCGCGCGGAGAAAGTCGAGGCCGAGGGCGGTGTCGCGGACGTCGGCCTTGTCGCGGGCGTCGGACCGGTTGCTGACCGTGCCGTAAACATAGGTGGTGGTGGTGCTGTTGCCGAGTTGAACCTGGTTGGAGCCGCTGACGGTGGCCTCGTTCCCGAACGCGCTGGAGTTCGTGTAGGAAGCGGTGTCTGTGTACATCGCCCGGTAGCCGACGGCGGTGCAGGTGGACCCGCCCAGCCGCAGCGTTTCAACGCCGACCGCCACGCTCTTTTCGGTGGTGGTCAGATACTCCCCGGCGCGCCAGCCGACCGCCGTGTTCCAGCTGCCGCTCGTCAGCAAATTGAGCGCGTTGCTCCCAAGGGCCGTGTTGCGGGAGCCGGACATGGTGCTGTACGACACCGGCGCGCCGAGCGTGGCGTACCCGACCGCCGTGTTGTTGTCCCCGGTTCCCCAGTGCAACGCATAGTTGCCCACCGCGGTGTTGTAACCCCCGGCCGAGTTCGAGCGCAGGCTCTGGCTGCCAACCGCGGTGTTGCCGCTCCCGGTGGTGGACAGCATGGCCTCGACCCCGATCGCGGTGTTGTCGCCGTTGACGGTCAGGGAGTTCAGCGCCCTGTCGCCCAGCGCGGTGTTGTTCGAGCCGGTGGTCAGCGCCTGCAGCGCCCCCCGGCCGACGCCGGCATTCTTCGACCCTGTGGTCACCGATGCGCCGGCCCTCGCCCCAAGCCAGATGTCTCTCGTGCTGTAAAAGGAATCGGTCGAGCTCGGCGATGCGGTGAGCCGCAGCAGTTCGTCCCCCGTGGCGTTGCGCATGGTCAGCAGCGGCGCGGTCTGGCTGGCCGCCCCCTGCACCACCACGCCCTCGACGCTGGCGTCCGACAGCGCGACGTGCAACCGCCCCAGCGGCTGCTTGACCGCGATGCCGATCCGGCCCCCGGTGCTGATGGTTGCGCCGGAGCCGTTCATCCCCGTGCCGTAGATGAGATTCCCGATGGTCAGCTGCTGGCTCTGCGTCGCGTCAGCCACCTGCACGCCGGCGCCGATCCCGATGTTGGAGCCGCCGGTCGTCAGGTCCGAGAGCGCGCCCGTTCCGATCGCCGTGTTGTTGGCCGCGGTGGTCATCGTGCTCAGGGCCAGGGACCCGAACGCCACGTTGCCCGTTCCGGTGGTTGCCAGCCGCAGCGCGCGGTGCCCGAAGGCGGTCCCGGAGCTCGCGGTCGACGACGCCAGCGCCTGGAATCCGCAGGCCGTGTTGGAACTGGCGTTCGCCGCCGTCTTCAGGGCCTCCGCGCCGATGGCGGTGTTCTCCGAGCCAGCCGCGAGCTTGTCCATCGCCAGGGAGCCGACGGCGGTGTTGGAGCTTCCGGTCACATTGGACTGCATCGTGAACGACCCCACCGCCACGTTGCTCTGCCCGGTGGTGATCTTGCGCATGGTCGCGTGGCCGACGGCGACGTTGTCGCTCGCCGTGGTGGATACGGCGAGCGCCTCGCGGCCGACGGCCACGTTGCGGCTGCCGGTGCTGCTCACGTTCAGCGCCAGTCGCCCGGCCGCCACGTTGTCCGCGCCCGAGGTGTTCCCGGCCAGCGCGCCGTGGCCGAGGGCGGTGTTGTCGTTGCCGGTGTTGGTTTTGAGCGCAAAGAAGCCCACGGCGGTGTTGCGGGTTCCGGCGCCATTCACCTCGTCGCCCTGCGCGCAGAAAGCGCCGACGGCGGTGTTTTCGTTGCCCTTCGACCAGAGCAGCGCGCCCGCGCCGACGGCGGTGCTGTTCTCCCCGGTGACGTTGGTCGTCAGGGCCGCCCAGCCGACGGCGGTGTTGTCCCATCCGGTGGTGGTGGCCGCGAGCGCGTTGCGGCCGACCGCCGTGTTGTCGTGGGCGAGGGTGAGCGCGGAGAGCGCCTCGCAGCCGATGGCGGTGTTGTCCAGCCCGGAGGAGGCCCAGTAGAGCGTCCTGGTGCCGAGGGCCGTGTTGCCGTCGCCGTTGCTGGCCGCGCCGCCCGACCCCTGCCCGAGGTAAATGCTGGGGTACAGGCCGTCGCTGCCCCGGATCCGCATGATCTCGAGCCCGGTGTTCACGAACGAGGCGAACGTCTGGATGCCGTTCTTGTTGGACTGGACGTTGAGCGGGATCGGGTCGTTGCCGTTGGAGACCATGATCTTGTTGGACAGGCTTTGCAGGGTGTCGGTCAGGACCATGAAAGCCGAACCGTTCGGGACGTCGGGGATGATGACGGTTCGCGTCTGGTTCGCGGTGAGGTTGTTGACGTTGAAGGCGACCTTCCTGGTTCCCCCGCCATCGACGAGGCGAAAGTTCGGCGCCGAGACATCGCCGCCGCTGCTTGCGGGGCCGGTGGGTCCGGTGGGGCCGTTGGCCGGCCCGGTGGGACCGATGGCCCCCGGCGCGCCGGCGGGCCCGGCTGCGCCGGCCGCCCCCGCCGGCCCGGCGGGTCCCGCCGGGCCGGCCGGGCCCTTGGGGCCTGCCGGGCCGCGCGGCCCGGGCTTTCCGCCCGCCGCGCCGGGGCGGGCGGGGCCGGGGGCGGCCGCCGGTTCCGGTTCGGCGCAGCGGCCTCCGTCGCAGGCGCCGGAGCGGCACTGGTGATCGTCGTCGCAGGGGCAGTCGA